>CAMGDK010000057.1 GCA_946042285.1 uncultured Clostridia bacterium
ATATTGTTGCATCAAAAACAATTTACGGCGGAACATACAATTTGCTTGCACACACTCTTCCATTGTCGTCGGGGATTACAACAACGTTTGTTGATCCTGAGGTTGAGGGCTCGTTTGAGGCGGCAATTCAGCCGAATACAAAGGCAATATATGCAGAAACACTCGGAAATCCAAACTCAAATATTATTGACATTGAAAAGCTTGCGCAGATTGCACATAAGCATAATATTCCGCTTGTTATCGATTCAACCTTTGCAACACCTTATCTCATAAGACCGATTGAATACGGTGCAGATATTGTTGTTCATTCCGCAACAAAGTTTATCGGAGGTCACGGTACGGCAATCGGCGGTGTTATAGTTGACAGCGGTAATTTTGATTGGAAGGGTTCAGGCAAATACCCATGGATTTCGGATGCTAACCCAAGCTATCACGGTGTCTCATTTGCCGATGCAGTAGGTCCTGCGGCGTTTGTGACATATATTCGTGCAATTCTTTTGCGTGACACAGGTGCAACACTGTCGCCATTTCATGCGTTTATATTCCTGCAAGGACTTGAAACTCTTTCACTGAGAGTTGAAAGACATGTTTCAAATGCACTCAAAATTGTTGAATATCTAAGCAATCATCCGCAGGTAGAGGCGGTTCACCATCCGTCGTTGCCGACAGAATCAACACATGAGCTTTACAAAAAGTATTTGCCAAACGGCGGCGGATCGATATTCACATTTGAAATTAAGGGCGATGACAAAACAGCTCAAAAATTTATAGATAATTTGCCGATATTCTCATTACTTGCAAATGTTGCAGATGTTAAAAGCCTTGTTATTCATCCTGCAAGCACAACTCATTCACAGCTAACAGAGAATGAATTGCTTGATCAGGGAATTAAGCCTAACACAATTCGTTTATCTGTCGGAATTGAGAATATTGAAGATTTAATTGCAGCGCTTGACAATGCGTTTGAAGCAATTATATAATTATTAGGGGGATACAGCTATGTCAAAAATATATACTTCGGCTGATAGTCTTATCGGCAAAACACCTTTACTTGAGTTAACAAATATTGAAAAGGAATTAGGCTTAGAGGCAAGAATATTAGCAAAGCTTGAATATTTTAACCCTGCCGGCTCCGTAAAGGACAGAGTTGCAAAGTCTATGCTTGATGATGCAGAAAAAAGAGGAGTTCTCACTAAGGATTCTGTTATCATTGAGCCGACAAGCGGTAATACAGGAATCGGTCTTGCTTCGGTTGCAGCTGCAAGAGGATACAGAATTATTATCGTTATGCCTGAAACAATGTCTGTCGAGCGCAGAACTCTTATGAAGGCATACGGTGCAGAGCTTGTGCTTACCGAAGGCTCAAAGGGAATGAAAGGCGCAATAGCAAAGGCAGAGGAGCTTGCAAAGGAAATTCCAAATGCGTTCGTTGCAGGTCAGTTTGTAAATCCGGCAAATCCCGCAATTCATGTCAGCACAACCGGTCCCGAAATATATGAGGATACTGACGGTGAGGTTGATATTTTTGTAGCAGGTGTAGGCACCGGAGGAACAATTACCGGCGTGGGTGAGTACCTTAAATCTAAAAACGACAATATTAAGATTGTTGCAGTTGAGCCTAAAACATCTGCTGTTCTTTCAACAGGTGTAGCAGGTGCTCACAAGATTCAGGGTATCGGAGCAGGATTTGTGCCGGATGTGCTGAACACAGATATTTATGACGAGATAATTCCGGTAGAAAATGAAGATGCCTTTGAATACGGCAGACTTGTCGGCAGAAAAGAGGGCGTGCTTGTCGGTATCTCTTCAGGTGCAGCGCTTTGGGCAGCAGTAGAGCTTGCAAAGAGAGAAGAAAACAAGGGTAAAAATATCGTTGTTGTATTTCCGGATACAGGTGACAGGTATCTTTCAACACCACTTTTTGCCGAATAGTTAACATGGGAGAAAATGTATGATTTCAACGCGAGGAAGATATGCCTTAAGAGTCTTTATTGATCTTGCAGAGCATAACGAAAATGAATATATCCCTATGAAAAAAATAGCCCAAAGGCAGGAAATCTCTTTAAAGTACTTAGAGAGAATAATGCCGGTGCTTGTAAAGGAAAAACTTGTTGATACATTACCGGGCAAGGGCGGGGGATACAAGCTCAATCGCAAGCCTGAAGAATATATTGTAGGTGAAATTCTTCAAAAGACAGAGGGTGATCTTGCACCTGTTGCATGCCTTGGTTGTGATGCAAAGGAGTGTACTCGTTTGGAGATTTGCAAAACATATCCTATGTGGAAAGAGTATTACGAAATGACTCTTGACTACTTTAATTCAATCACAATCGCAGACCTCTTAAAAAATGCATAAAATAAAAAGGGCATCTTCACAAAATGAGGATGCCCTTTGTCACATTCGTTTTCGGTTTTTAGTTTTCAGTCACGAAATACAACAAATTTGTCGTAAATGAATTCGGAAACCATATTAAGAGACATTGTGCCTGCAAGCACTATGTAATTGATAATCTCAATATTGCTGAACCTGTCTGTCAAATAATTACCGGCGATTGTTGTTACAGGAGTGAACACAAGATAGAAAAGGAATACCTTAAACATAGCCTTTGGTACATTTGAAGCTGACTTGAATGTGAATTTACGATTGAATGTAAAATTCCATAAAACAGACAGCGTAAGTGCAATTAGATACATGGGACCGTACTCGTTTTGCATTATCCTTGCGAAGGTTGCGTTATTCTCCATTAAATTTTGAAAGAATGAAAGCTTAATGATAACCTCGCTCATAAGAGTAAAGCTTACTATTTGAATTATTCCCGCAGAGCAGGAGAACAAAACGAATTTTACAAATTGAATTATTCCGCCTTTATCCTTTTTCTTAACATCGTTGTTCATGAAATCACCTCATATTATCAATAAAATCATTTTATCATATATATCTTGATAATTCAACACGCATAATAAAAACGGTGTAGTGGTTAGCTACACCGTTTAGCTTATTTATTTCCAGCCGAGAACAACCTCCGGGTTAGCGAAGATTTCGTCGAGCTTTTTCATGAACGGAACAACATCGCCGTAGTCAAGAGCTCTGTGGTCAATTGCGATTGTAATAGGAAGAATTGTCCTGATTTCAATTGACTCCTTACCGTTTTCGTCTGTTACAACGGTAGGACGCTTCTGCGCAGCGTTGATTGCAAATGCAGTAGTCTGCGGTGGGATGATTTCAAGAAGCGCACAAAAACCCTTTTGCTCTTTGTAAATTGAACCAAGGTTGGAAATAGTTGTCGTACCCTGTTCAATGTCGTGCTTTGTAAGCCTTTCGGTTGTTGGAATAGCATAATATTCTTTTTTATCCTTACCTGTAAGAGTCTTTACCTTGTGCTTACCTGTTTTTGAGCCGTACAGTCTGCGTATTGCCTGAAGGATTTTACCCTCCTTAAGACCGTTGAGTGTGTTATCAAGTGAAACCTCAAACATAACCTCATTCATGTCTGAGCCCTTTGCACGCCTGATTGTATCGTTGATAGCATCAGTCATTTCGGAGAGTGATTTGTTTCCCATGTCATGCATGTTTACTGTCATCATTTCGCCTGTCGGAAGCACCAGAGGCATTGAAATATCGATGTGATCATAATACTTAAGACAGCCTCTGACGAGCTTTCTGTTGAAAATAAGATGAGTGTTCATCTTAGGTGCTGCCTTCAAGCCCTCGCAGAGAATTTTAAGCATGATTGTGTTGATAGTGATTTTCTTTGTTTTATCAGTGCAGTCCTCATTGAGTTTTTTGTACTGAGGCATTAGGTCGGTAATATCTGCTTCGTATGTCATGGTAGCGTGGGGGATAGTCTCCCAGCTTTCAGATGTCATATTAGAAACGATTTTCCTCGCAATACCGAAATGCTCTTTTTTAACCAATGCCATATTTTTACTCCTTTAATTTAATGGATATATTATACTATACAAGGTGTCGCGGTGTCAACTAATGTGTCACTTATTTATAAATAGTTTATTTTGAAATTTTATCCTTTATTTCATCAATAAGCTGATCTGCTGCATCAATGATGTGCTCCTTAACATCCTTAAACTGCTCCTTAAGCTCTTCCTTTGTAAACGGCTCCTCGTTAAATCTCTTTTGATATTCAAGGATAAGATGAGGTCTGAATTTTGGATGTGTGATGAGAATAAGTGCCTTTGCTCTTTCCTTAAGTGTTTTGCCTTTAAGTTGTGCAATACCGTATTCCGTAACAACATAATTCACATCGTTTCTCGGAGTTGTAACGGCGCTGCCTTCTGTTATGAGCGGTACAATTCTTGAAATAAGTCCATTTTTTGCTGTTGACGGCATTGCAATGATTGATCTTCCGCCTTTACTCATTGTAGCACCTCTTACGAAGTCAACCTGACCGCCAACGGCAGAAAACTGATTAAGACCGACAGTGTCGGATACAACCTGACCTAAAAGGTCAACCTGAAGACAAGAGTTAATGGAAACCATGTTGTCATTTTTAGCAATCTCACTCGGATTGTTTACGTAGTCAATCGGGTGCATTTCAACCGACGGATTGTTGTTTATGTAATTGTTTAACTTTTCCGAGCCGAAGGCTGCACCGAGAACGGTTCTGCCGTTGTTTGTTTGCTTTTTCTTGTTGTTGATAATACCTGCTTCAAGTAAATCAACAACACCGTCGCCGACAAGCTCGCTGTGTAATCCAAGGTCCTTCTTATCCCAAAGCTGTGCACAAACTGCATTGGGAATACCTCCGATACCAAGCTGAAGACAGTCACCGTCATTTATAAGAGAAGCACAGTATTTGCCGATTTTCATTTCGGTGTCGCTGATTTCAACTGATTTTACTTCAGGCAGTTTTTCATCATGTTCAACAAAATATGTAAATTCTCTAACATGCTTAATGCTGTTGCCGAATGTTCTGGGCATGTATTTGTTAACCTGTGCAATTACGATTTCGCAGTAATCTGTTGTGCCCTTTGTATAATCTACCGTTGTACCGAATGAAACATAACCATGCTCGTCAGGAGGCGAAACCATAACGATTGAAACTCTCGGACAAATATAGTTTTTAATGATTTCGGGTATTTCATAGAAATGGGAGGTGGTAAACTCGCAAACACCGTTTGAAATAGCCTTTCTGTTGCTTGTTGAAGCAAACAGAGTGTTTAACACAAAATGGCCCTTCATCTCAGGTCTGCACCATGGTGAATCACCAAGCGTAAGCATGTTGATTATTTGAACATCGTGATAGCTTTGATAATTTTCAATCAACGCTCTTTCAATTTCAAACGGCTCACCGCAGCCAAATCCGGTAACAACCTTGTCACCGTCTCTTATTGCTTTTATTGCCTCTTGTGCCGTTGTCAGCTTGCTTTCGTATATCTCTTTCCAATTCATCATTTTACCCCTTAATGTTTTTGATAATAATTTGGTACAATTCAGTGTATATTATCAATTTTATAATACAATATACAAGACTCTTAAGTCAACAAATATTTGCTTTATTTTACCAAAGTGTGTATAATACATGAGGTGATAAATATGATTATTGATGTGTCAAAATTCTGCGTAGCAAAAAATGCATCTATCGGAGTTTTCGAGGCAATAAAGCAATTGAATTCAGGTGATACTCTGTATTTCCCTAAAAACGAATATCATTTTTTTAAGGATTACAGCGTGCATAAGCCTTATCACATGACAAATACGGATTCGTTTGTTAAGCCTGAAAAATATTTTGCAATGCTCCTTGAGGGTAAGGAAAATATTACAATCGACGGCAACGGATCAATATTTGTAATACATGGTGATATGTGTGCATTATCTCTTGTAAGATGCAAGCATATTAAGCTTAAAAATTTCACTGTTAGGTACAATGCACCGACAAACATTGAGCTTACCGTTAGAGAGAAAAAAGGGCTGAAAATCATTTATGATTTGCCGAAATCAACATCCTTTTATATCAACAAGAGAGATATTGTATTTTTTGAGCAAAGCCCCTTTACAAAAAAGAATTATTACGAGTACAAAAATAACGAGCAGTGCTATTGCAATGTAATTCACAGAAATGATAAGGTGTTTAGAACAAATCTTTCTCCTATAAAAGCTGCAATAAAAAAGAAAAGAATAGGCGAAAACACTATTGAGTGCTCATATCTTATCCCGCCTAAATTCAAGGTGGGCGATGTTGTAGCTATGTCAAGGAATTATTTGAGGGATAACTGCGGAATATTCTTTTGGGAGTGCAGTGACATTGAAAGCAGCTGCCTGACAATTAACTATATGCACGGCTTTGGATGGCTTTCGCAAATGTGCGAAAATTTGAGCTTTAACAGCATTGTGTTTAAGGCAGCAGACGGCTTTGCAACAACATCTTTTGCAGATTTGATACATATTTGCGGCTGTAAGGGTAAGGTTAATATTGACTCCTGCTTTTTTGAGCATGCGCACGATGATGCAATTAACATTCACGGCGCGTTTCTTCGCTTAAAGAGGATTGTGAATTCCAACACCGCTGTTTTTGAATTTGTACACAAGCAGCAGGGAGGATACAGCGCATTCTTTAAAGGCGATAGGGTTAAGCTTTACAGTAGGATTGATTTGTCTGAAATTCAAGGTATATATACGGTTAAAGATTATAAGGATAATATTGCTGACAAAACAGTTGAGCTTGAATTTGAAGAAAAGCTCCCTGATATGAAGCCTAATTTGATTGTGTGCGAAAATATAACCTATAATCCGCAGGTTACAATTTCAAATTGTGATTTTCGTTCGATACCTACAAGAGGGATATTGATAACAACATCCGAAGAGTCGGAAATTTTCGGGAATAGATTTTACAGCATTAAAATGCCGGATATATTCATTTCCTGCGACTGTAAGGATTGGTATGAGTCAGGTCCGTGCAAAAATCTTAAAATTCACGACAATATTTTCTCAAAAAGCGATGCCGTTTTGATAAAACCGATTTGTATCGACAATCCGGTTGATAATGTTCATGAGAATATAGATATTTACAGTAATACCGAGGTGTGCAATGAGTAAACAAAATATGATTATCGGTCAGTCGGGAGGTCCTACCGCTGTAATAAACTCAAGCCTTGCCGGTGCTATTGATTATGCATTTAAGGAAAACGATGACGGTATCGTTTACGGAATGATAAACGGCATTCAGGGCTTGCTTGACGAAAATTTGATAAATCTAAATGAGATTTTTAAAAACAAGCCGTCAAGGATTAACAGACTGCGCTTGACTCCGGCTATGTATCTTGGATCGTGCAGATACAAGCTTTCAAACACAGATGAGGAATTTGAGCGCATCGTAAAAGTATTGGAGAAATACGATATAGGTTATTTCTTTTATATCGGCGGTAACGATTCAATGGATACCGTTGACAAGCTTTCAAAATATACAATCAGTCACGGTATCGACATTAAGGTTGTCGGAATACCTAAAACGATTGATAATGACCTCGTCGGTATTGATCATTCACCGGGCTTTGGCAGTGCCGCAAAGTATATGGCGCTTGCGGTGCGCGAGGTTGCTTACGATACGAGCATATATGCCATCAAGAGTGTTCATATTATTGAAGCAATGGGCAGAAATGCAGGCTGGATTACTGCCGCATCGGCACTTGCCCGTGATGCAGGTACACTTGCACCTCATTTGATTTATTTGCCGGAGATTGAGTTTTCGGTTGAACAGTTTGTTAAGGATGTTAGGGAAAAGCTTGAGAATTACAACTCTGTAATCGTTGTTGTGAGCGAGGGATTAAAGGATAAAAACGGTGAATATATCTGTGTACGCAGTGCGAATGAGGACACATTCGGTCACGCCGCATTAAGCGGTACGGGCGCATATTTAAAGAGTGTTGTTGAAAAGGAAATCGGCTGCAAGGTCCGTTCTCTTGAGCCGAGTGTTTTGCAAAGAAGCTCCGGTCATACCTCGTCACTAACCGATGTCATGGAGGCGTTTAATCTCGGGACAGTGGCAGTGAGAGCGGCTCTCGACGGTGAAACGGGTGTGTTTTCCTCTTTAAAAAGAACATCTAACACGCCATACACGGTAGAGTATTGTACAGAAAAGGTTTCTGTTATTGCAAATGCGGAAAAAAAGGTTCCTCGTAAATGGATAAATGAAGCGGGCAACGATGTTACACAAGAGCTTATAGAATATATCAGACCTCTTCTTCGCGGTATTCCTCAGGTTCCGTATATCAACGGCTTACCCGATTATATGGATATTTCACACCTTGACAATAAAAAGCAAAGCTATAACTAAACAAAAAACGCAGGACAGCTCCTGCGTTTTAGACTGTCGATAAAGTGGTCTGAACCACGCCAAAGAATGTGAAGAATAAAAATTACTCGTAGGGGCTTGCAGTGCAAGCCCGATTTATTTTTT
>CAMGDK010000058.1 GCA_946042285.1 uncultured Clostridia bacterium
TTGCCTCTTGTCTCGTGGGCTCGGAGATGTGTATAAGAGACAGTTATATTTTTTAATTAAGTGTATTTTAGGTATAAGGGCAGAGAAATCTGCCCTTATATTTATGACCTATTAAATTATAAGTCTTAAAATTAAGGGTTGTAGTTTAGATGGTTTGGAAAGTTTTTAGAATGTTGAATTGTTGAGGTGAAGACACTTGATAAAAAAACTTTTAAAAAAGAAAAAGGAAGACGGTCAGGCAATATTGGAATTTGTTATGGTGTTACCGATATTCCTACTCTGTCTCTTTTTGATTTTGGATTATGGTTGGATGTTTTACAATTACATAGCGATTGAGAATTCCGCAAGAAACGCGGCAAGAGTTGCCTGTGTGGAATATACGGATGTTTGTGTAATGAGAGATGCAAACAACAATTTGGTTTCAAGTGGCATAACCACATATTATCTTGACGACCTTTCGAGATATGAAACATACTCACAAGAGGAAAAGGACATCTTAAAGGAGATTAAAAACTCCGTTACATCAACAACAAAAATCGAGTCAATCACCATTGAATACACAGCCGATAGTGATTTGGCTCCCGGTCATGTCTTTAATACGAAGAACAGATCGAACGGTGATGTAAAGGTCGTCGTCAAATTTAAGCTTAAAATGCTTATAGGAATAACGGGCGGAGGAATGAATAAAACTCTTACAACCCAATCCACATATAAAGTCGAAAAAATTGCATCGGATTAGATAAGCTTCTATTCGAATGCTTAACATAGATTACAGTAAAATTCTCACAGAGAGGTTTAGTTATGAAAAAGGTTTATTTGATAGCAGTAGTAGTAGCAATTATTGCAGGCTTCGCAACATACATGTTTGCAAGCGAAATTGACAAGAAAACAACAATTAAGGACGCCGATACGGTTGTAGTATATGTTCCGTTACAGGACATCCCGAAGAATACGAAAATTACAGAGGATATGTTTGCAGAGGATTCTGTTTACTTCACTCAAAAAACAGTCGTTGCTGCCGACGCAACACCGAATTATGTTACGGACAAGGCTGATTTAATTAACAAGATTACAATCGATACATTGTATAAAAATGAGCAGGTGAATTCAGCACGACTTCAGGATGCCGACGGCGAAGATGTTGCACTTTCCTATAAGTTAGCCGACGGAAAGGTTGCATACGCATTAAATGCCGCAAGCACAAACGGTGTAGATGGCTTTATCACCGAGGGAGACACAGTAGATATTATTGTTTCTCGTAAGGATGAAGAATCTAAGCAGACAAAATCGGAAATTGCCTACAAGGGACTTAAGATTATCAGAGTATCGGATAATGCAACTAATACCTCTGCTTCCAAGAGCGGTGCGGCAATTACTTCATACAACACAATTACTGTTGAAGTTACAAAAGAGCAGGCACTTGAGCTTAGTGATATTGAACAGAATTACAGCTTCAAGCTTATTCTTAACCAGAGAGAAAAATTTGAAGGCACTCAAGCTGATGAACAGCAGAGTGATGCACAGTAATAATTCAGCAAGAGGTGTAGATTATGAGCAAGGTAAATATTGTAGTTTGTGCAGATAAGACAGAATATAGAGTTGCAGTTAAAAACAAGCTAATTTCCGAGGATTTTTCAATTATCGGTTATGCAGAATTCAACGATGATGCTGCCTTGAGGATACAGGGCTTTGTTCCGGATGCGGTAGTATTTGTTTTGGACAGCAGTGACATTACGCCTGAATTCCTTAACTTCGTTGAGGAAATGAATCTCAGCTCAATCGGTGCATCAGCTATCGTGATGACTGATAACATAACCGTCGATCTTGTTAACAGTGCTGCTCAAAGCGGTATCAGACAGGTAGTTAGTCTAAATATGCCTGAGGATGAGTTTTGTGCAAACATAAGCAAGGTTGTCGCAAATGAAAGAAAGTTCAGTCAAACTATCAATGTATCAAAGAAGCTTCGTTCAAGAGTTTACTCATTCTTCAGCGGTAAGGGCGGCGTAGGTAAAACAACTATTTGCACAAATACAGCTGTTACACTTGCTTCTTTAGGAAAGAAGACATTGCTTGTTGACCTTGACCTTCAGTTCGGTGATGCCGATATGGCACTCGACCTCAATCCAAACGAAACAATAGTTGACCTTGCGAGAGATACAAACGGCATTTCAATTGATAACTTAACATCTTGCTGCTCCTCTCACTCATCAGGTCTTTCTGTTCTTGCTTCACCAAGCTCACCGGAGCTTGCAGAGTATGTATCCTCAGGCAATGTAAAGGCGATTATTGATGTAGCAAGGAATTACTTTGAGTATATTCTCCTTGATTGCGGCTGTGCCTTGACCGATCCGGTTATTACAGCACTTGAGTCAAGTGATGATATATTCATGGTTAATGATGTAAATATCCTTTCTCTTAAGAGAGCAAAGCTTTGTCAAAATGTTTTGCAGCAGCTCAATCAGCAGGATAAGGTTAAAATTATCATCAATAAGAATGTAAAAAAGAATAATGTTAAAATATCTGATTTTGAGAATCTTCTCGGTCTTGATGCTTACGCAGTTGTTTCAAGCGACTTAAAGACAGTTAATAATTCGCTTAACAGCGGTCAGCCGCTTGTTACATTCAAGCCAAGGTCAATCATTTCAAAGGATATTACCTCATTTGCAGAAAAGCTTATTCTTGAAAGAGAGGGAGCCTTGGAAAAGAAAACTAATTCACGCAGAAAGAAGAAGTAATAAATGGGTTTATTAGATAGATACGGATCAACAGATCCTGCAAGAGAAACAAATGGCACCGGCTTCGCATTAGGCAACAACGAAAGCAAAAAAATGGCTGAGGTTTTGATTGATCCTTATGACGAAGTGAAAACAAAAATTCACAATACGATTATTGAGCAGCAGCTAAGCAACGGCGCAGAAATCAGCGAGGAAAGCATGCGCCAAATCATTGATGAATTTGTTGAGAATAATGAATACGGCATTGCAAGAGTTGACAGACCTGCCGTAAAAGCAGAGCTGTTTGATAATATTCTCGGATACGGTCCTATTCAAACACTTATTGACAGTGATGATTACAGTGAAATCATGGTTAACGGTCATGACCAGGTTTATGTCGAGTCTCACGGTAAGCTTCAATTGACCGATGTTAAGTTTAAGGACAATTCTCACTTAATGCAGATTATCGACCGAATTGTATCAAAGGTAGGCAGACATGTTGATGAAGCAAGCCCGATGGTTGATGCCCGTCTTCAAGATGGTTCCCGTGTTAATGTAATTATTCCGCCTGTTTCACTTGTTGGTCCTATCCTTACAATCAGAAAGTTCGGTAAGACTCCTATTTCCGCCGAAAATTTAGTTTCATGGGGTTCAATATCACCCAAAATGCTTGATTTTCTTGAGGCTGCGGTAAAGGGTAAGCTTAATATAATCGTTTCCGGTGGTACAGGTTCAGGTAAGACAACGCTTTTAAATGTTTTATCAAGCTATATTCCGGCTGACGAGCGTATCATCACAATAGAAGACTCAGCCGAGGTTCAGTTAAAGCAGGAGCATGTATTAACGCTTGAAAGCCGACCTGCCAACATGGAGGGTAAAGGTAGAATCAGTATTCGTGATCTTGTAGTAAACGCACTTCGTATGAGACCTGATAGAATTATCGTAGGTGAGGTTCGTAGTGAAGAAACACTTGACATGCTTCAGGCTATGAACACAGGTCACGACGGTTCACTTACAACTATCCACGCTAACTCGCCGAGGGATTCAATTTCCCGTATTGAAACAATGGTTATGATGTCCGGCTCGGAATTGCCATCAAAGGCTATTAGAGATCAGGTTGCATCTGCTATAAACATTATTGTTCAACAGGCTCGTCTTCGTGACGGCTCAAGAAAGGTAACCTCAATATCCGAAATTGTGGGTATGGAGGGTGATGTAATTAGAATGCAAGAGATTTTTTCTTACGATACATCCGGTGAAATCGATGCTAACGGTAGGTTTAAAGGATCATTTAAAGCCTCAGGTATCGTACCTAAGTGTGTAGAAAAAATTCGTGAAAACGGAGTGATTGTAAACAATGACTGGTTCAGTAATTAGTATAATAGTAATGACCGCTTCATTTGCTATACTCGCATTTGTTGTGGCATATCTTGTTTCGGCTGCTGTTTCGTCTGACAAAATCGCTTCTGATAAGCGTCTTGACGATCTTAAGAAGCGACAGGGCGATCCCGACAGCTTAGCGCTTGTAACGAACAAAAGCTTAAAATCAAGAAAAAAAGCTGAAAAGAAAAAGCAGAGAAAGGGTGGATTTTTCGAAAAATTCGGAGATTCCTTATATAAGGAGCTTCAGTCTGCCGACATCAAAATGAGACCTGAAGAGTTTATAACAATATGGTTGTTAGTATCGGTTCTTCCCGCAAGTCTTGTAATGATGTTCTTAAAAAACCCCGTAGTCGCTATCATTCTTTTTGTATTAGGTGTTGCTATGCCGTTTCTGCTTATCAAGAATAAGCAAAAAACAAGATATAAGCAGTTTGACGCACAACTTTCGGATGCACTTATTATCGCATGCAGCTGTCTTAAATCAGGTCTTAGCTTCACACAGGCTATGGAGACTATTGCCAAGGATATGGATGCACCGATCAGCACGGAGTTTTCCTACGCTCTTACAGAGATGGGAATGGGTGCCTCCATGGAGGATGCCCTTGAAAAAATGGGAGACAGAATTAAGAGCTCTTATCTTCAGCTTATGATTTCCGCTGTCCTTGTTCAAAGGCAAACCGGTGGTAATCTCTCGCAAATTCTTGACACAATCGCCAAAACAATTAAGGACAGAGCAAAGCTTAAGCAGGAGCTTAAATCATCAACCGCATCAGGTAAAATGACAGGCATGATGGTTGGTTCAATGCCTTTTGCAATGGTGCTTTTGTTCTTTTCGGTTAATCCGGAATTCATAAAGCCGTTGTTTACGGAAAGTCTTGGTCATACATTCATTATTGTAGCCATAGTGCTTGAAGTATTAGCATTCATTGTAATTAAGAAAATCACGACTGTTAAAATGTAAGGGGAGTGCAGTATGGTACCTTTTGTAGTAATTACATATTCAGTGCTTGCTTTGGTAGTAGTTGTAATTGTGCTCGGCAAAAAAGGCGCTGAAGAGGACAGCAACCTTAAAAGAATGAAGTCAATCGGTAAAGAGGTTGTAAAGGTTGAATATAAAAATGTTGACACCTCTTTCTATGAAAGAGTTGTTAAGCCTTTTGTCGATAAGCATTCCAATACTGCCGAAAACGGAAAGAAGCAGACAAAAAATGATAGGCAAAGGAAGGCGGACGCTGATCTTGCTAAGAAGATTCGTTTGTCCGGACTTCATGTTTCTGTCGGTAATTTTAAATTTTTCAAAACAGCATTTACAATTATTTCTATCGTAATATTCGGCTGTATAGGTGTTGCACTTATAAATGTTACAGATTATTTTTATATAGTATTTATTGTAGGTGTTCTTGTCGGCGTTCTCGGTCCGTCACTATTTCTTAACAGCAAAATCAAATCTCAGCAAAATGCTATCAGATCACAGCTTGCAGATACACTTGATTTGATGGGTGTTTGTATGGAGGCAGGTCTTAGCTTCGACTCATCACTTGTTAAGATTTCGGAAAGAATGGAAGGTCCGTTAATTGACGAGCTTGTTACTGTTTTTAAGCAAATTCAGCTTGGTAAAAACAGAAATGAGGCACTCAAGAATTTGTCGGATTCCACCACGGTTCCGGAGCTCAAAACCTTTATATCTGCTGTTATTCAGGCTAATCAGCTCGGTATCCCGATTACAAGCATCCTTGCCGCTCAGTCCGAGCAGCTTAGAGTTGCAAAAAGGGAGGAGATAAAAACAGTTGCAGCAAAGGTTCCCACAAAAATGACTCTGCCGACAGTTCTTCTTATTCTTCCTGCAATTATTTGCGTAATTATAGGTCCTGTTATTATTCAGGTTAAGAATCAAATGTCAGGTATGGATTTAGGATTATAATTATGCTTAAGGTATTTAAGAATAACGAGCTCATAATTCCCGAGGTTGAAAATGCCAACCATTTTGTCAAGAGGTTTATGGGGCTCATGTACAGAAAAACAATGGATGATAATCACGGCTTGCTTCTTACACCGTGTAACGAAATCCATACATTCGGAATGCGTTTTGATATTGATACAATCACATTGACAAAGGATGATGAGATTGTATTTATCGACAAATCCGTCCCACCCGGAAAGGTGAGAAAAAAAGTTAAAAACGGTTATAAGGTTTTAGAACTGAACTCCGGTATGGCTGATAAATTAGGTCTTGTACCGGGTGATGTTTTAGAATTTAGATAGAGCTGTTCCAATGTCCAAAAAGGCATTGGAATATAGTTCGTTATAAATATTTTTATGTTGAGGTAGGCTTTTATGAGTAACATTGATATTGTTGACAGAAACAAAATTTTAGGTGCAGAATCACTTGATTACGGATTTGATAAGGTGTTGCGTGGATACGATGTTAAGCAGGTTAACGAGTATATAACTAACCTTATAAATTCCAATAAGAACGCTACTGAGATTTTTGATCGGCGTTACAGTGATCTCAGTAACGAAAACTCCATGCTTTCTTATGAGCTTAATCAAAAGAAGGGTGAGGTTCAAAAGCTTAACGCACTTGTTGAAAAGCTTCGTAACGAAAGGGACTCAATGGCTCCTGAAAAGTCTCCTGTTGACGCTGCTGTTGATGAGGCTGTTATCGAAGAATACAAGAAGAAGATTGACAGCTTGTTAGCTAAAAACAGGTTACTTGCTGAGGAAAATAAGAAGCTTGAAGGTCAAAACAGAGATCTTCAGCGCGATGTTGCTCATTTAACTAAAAAAGTAGATAAAAACAGAACTGAAATTAAATCACTCAAGGAAGAGCTTGAAAACGGTATGGATTCAGATGCTGAAAGAAAGCATATCGAAATCGAGCATATTTACGAAGCTGCTATTGATAAGGCGGAGGATCTTATTTACAGAATTCAAACTGAGCTTTCTCTCGCACATTCAAAGGCAGAGGACATCACATTTGATAAACAGTAAGCATTATTATTAGTCAACTATCTTAAATTTTAGGCTGAGAAAGAGGTGAGTAATATGGATTCAAATAAAATAACAAAAAGCGGTAAATTTCAAAAGAGAGAGAGTGGTGCAATCGCTCTTATGGCTGTATTTTCAGCAATCGTAATCATTATGGTTACTGCTTTGGTTATTGATTTCGGATTGTATTACAATAGAGGTGCCAAGCTTCAAAACGCAGTCGATGCGGCAGCAGTTGCCGTTGCATCCGAGCTTGGAAGTACAGATCTCGATATGGAGGTTATTGCGCGCAATTATCTTGCCAAGAACGGTTTTAAATCCGAGAATAACGATATTGATGTTGTCATAGAGACAAAGGGCGTTCTTACCGAAGAATCAATCCAAGAGGATGATGAGAAATATATCACCTCCGGATATATGAAATTAACCGTATCTCTTACGAATAAGACTAATTTCGCTTCCGTTCTCGGCTTTAAGAATCTCACACAGACAAAGAATTCCTTTGTTAAGGTTGCAGCTCATTATGTTGATGCTCCGAGAGCTCTCAAATATACTCTTTTTGCCGGCGCAACTAACGCTCAAACACCGGCTATGGTTCTCGGCGGAAGGACGGGCTCGCTCGGCAACAGTGTAGCCGATACACTCCAGCAAACCATAAATTCAATTAACACAAATCTTATTCAGCCGATTATAGGTGTTCTCGGCGGAGTACCGGATTACAGTGACCTCGTTCACTTTAACACATCGGAAATTATTACTGACGGTGATGTTCACTCAAATTCAAATATTAAAATTGATGTTCAGGCGCTTAATGCCAGCCGTGTAAAAGACGATAACTCTGTTTCGGAATATGTTTACCAGCAGGACGAGAACGGTAACATGTCAAAGGTTCCTGTAACCGAAACAATCGTTGACGCAGAAGGTAATCCTCAAGAGGTTATCAAAAGGGATGAAAACGGCAACATTATATATAAGACCACAACTGTTGAAATGAGCCGCGGTGATGCCTCTTACGATGATTACGGTCAGGTAACATATACGGCTGTCGATGATATTAAATTTACTGTTAATCCTAATATAATTCTCGGTACTGATATTGACACACATCTTTATGTTCAAAATCAGCAGTATCTTGAGCAGACACAGGCTACACTCGGCATACTTAATCTTATTGATTACAGTGCTGTCGGCAGTACGGGTACTCTTAAGGATCAGTATAACGCCGTTGCTTCGTCATACTTTAACGGCAGAAATCTTTCACAAAAGCAAAAGGATAACATTTTAAATCAAGCTAACAGGCTTGATTATGATAACAATACTAACAC
>CAMGDK010000059.1 GCA_946042285.1 uncultured Clostridia bacterium
GAGCGGTATCACGAATATACCGTGACACACGAGGTAATCGAAATAAAATCAGATATAGGGAAAACATGTGGATATTCTTTAGGAGATACAAGCTTGAGTATCCCGGTGCTCCTTTTTATTACTTCGAGTTTTTTCCGAATAGCTACGGCTACGGATTGGTTTTTTGGCTATATAAGCCTTCTTTGTTTAAAAATGTACACAAAATGATAATTGAACAGCCTGACAGATGGTTAAGAGCTGTCAAAGCTTGTGAAAATGCAGGCTTTACCTTTGAGTGCAGGGATGAATATAAAAAGGAGCTTTATCCAAATGCTCCCGAAAAATTAAAGCCTTACCTTAAAGCAAAAAACATGTCTTTTAGCTATTATAGCTCGGATTTAGGAGTAATCAATTCCACACAGCTTATTGAAGATATGAAAAAAAGCTTTAGTTTAGCAAGACCTATGTACGATTTTTTTATTGAAGCTTATGAAAAAATGATGGCTGACGGTCTTATTAAACCTGAAGATTACAACAGATAATAGGGGAAATTAATTTGTTAAGATTTATTTTTGGTCGTTCCGGATACGGAAAAACCGAATATGTTTTTAATAGAATTAAACAATGCGTTGATAACAATGAAGATAATATACTGCTCATAACACCCGAACAGTACTCTCTTGTTGCAGAAAGAAGACTTCTCAAGGATTTAGGTGAAGCGAATGTTAACAAGGTAGAAAACGGCTCTTTTTCCAGAATCAGTAATGCCGTGCATCGTCTCTATGGTGGTGATACTCTGCCGGTGCTTACAAAGGGCGGCAAGGTAATCTTAATGTCGCAGGCAATAAATTCATGCAAAAATGAATTAACATTGTTTAATAAAAAGCTTGATACATTATCGTTTGTTAATTCAATAATAGATATTTACGACGAGATGAAATCATGCTGTCTGTCAGGCAGTGAAATTGCATCAATGGCTTCGGGTATAGATAACGAAATCTTATTTAGGAAGCTAAATGATATATCTCTAATAATGAATGCATACGAAGAGATTATTAAAGATAACTTTTTAGACCCCTCTGATGAGATAAAAAGACTTTATGACAAAATTTGCAGTATTGGTTATTTTAAGGGCAAAAAGGTGTTCATTGACGGATTCAACGGATTTGTTGCCCAAGAGTATAAGCTTTTAGAGCTGATAATCAGCGAAGCAGATGAGGTTGTTATTACTCTTTGCACTGACTCCTTTGATATTGATGACAGGTATAATCTATTTGCTTATGTTAACAATACAGCAAGAATTTTGTCGCGTATTGCCGAAAAGGCAGGCGTACCTATTGAGAAAAACACTCTTTGCAGGAATTTAAGGACAGACAGCAATGTTCTTAAAGTTATTGAGCAATGCCTGTTTGCTGACAAAGAGCTTAATATTGACGAAAATAATTACGACGATTCATGTGTTTTATACAAAGCAAAAAACATTACAGACGAATGTAATAACACAGCAAGAAATATAAAGAAGCTTATAAGAAACGGATATAATCCTTCTGACATAACGGTAATTGTCAGAGATCTAAATATATATAAGGACGAATTGGCATATTCATTCAGGAAATACGAAATACCTTTCTTTAATGATGAAAGACAGCCGATTGCCACGCAACCGCTTGTCCTTTTGATTAAATATTTGCTTAGGAGTGTTAATTATTCGCTTAAAAGTGATGATATTTTAAGCGCAGCCAAAACAGGACTAACACCCCTTGCAGATGCTGAAATAAACAATTTAGAGAATTACATATATCTATGGAACATAAACGGCTTAAAATGGACAAAGCCTTTTGTTAACTCTACAAAAGGCTTTACGGGCGAAAAGGATTTTGAAGACGAAAATCTGTTGAACGAAATAAACATATCAAGAGAAAAGATAATATCTCCGATTCTTTATCTTAAAAATAAATCCAAGTCCAAAAGCTCTCAAGAAATATGTGAAGCTATATACAATACTCTTATTTATTTAGGAGCTGATAGCAGGCTAAAGGAATATGCCGTTAAGCTGAATAATATGGGCTTCACGATGCTTGCACGCGAGCAGGAGAGAGTATGGGATCTTGTTATGGAAATCCTTAATCAAATGGCTATCACAATAAATGACAGTATTTCGCTTAAGGATTTTGAAAAGCTGTTCGATTTGATAGTGGCATCGGAGGATTTAGGCGTCATTCCGTCAGGAATAGAGAATATTACAATCGGTCAGGCAGACAGAATAAGAACTGATAATCCTAAAGTCGTATTCGTTCTCGGTGCCAACGAAGGAGTTTTTCCGAGAGATGCATCAAGCGGCGGACTCCTTTCCGAAAGCGAAAGACAAATCATGCTAAAAAATGATTTTAAGCTATACTCTTATGGCGAAATAATCAATTTACAGGAAAGATA
Source organism: uncultured Clostridia bacterium (assembly GCA_946042285.1). GTDB lineage: Bacteria > Bacillota > Clostridia > Oscillospirales > Acutalibacteraceae > Eubacterium_R. Next base: position 2,413 of record CAMGDK010000059.1, read on the forward strand.
TTTTGCATATATGGCTTGCTCTGCGCCGAGAGAAAAGCTATTTATTTCATTTATTGGCAAGAGTGAGGAATCTTCACATTCCGAAATAATTACAGATATTATAAATACCTTGAACGGAATTAAGATTAAAACAATTTCGGACGTTAAGGATATTGATTTAATCGAAAGCAGGCAAAACGCTTTTGAATTGATGAGTGAAAATTTCTATTCCGACAGTACATTCTTCGCATCATTAAAAGATTATTTTAAAGATGATCCCCGCTTTACCGTATTGAAGAGTCTTGTAGATAACGAGGATTTAATAGTTAATAACAAGCAGCTATCAACAAAGCTTTTTGATAAAAGCATGTACATTTCTGCTTCAAGAATTGAGGATTATTACAGCTGTCCGTTTAGATATTTTTGTAAATTCGGTCTAAATGCACGCCCACGCTCTAAAGCGGAAATTGATCCGATGCAAAGAGGTACTCTTATACACTATGTTCTCGAAATGATTTTGTCGGATGTAGGCAGCAAAAATTTATCCAAGCTTACAAATGATGAAATTATAAAGCTCGTTGACAAATATCTCGAGCAATATTTTAAAACTGAATTGGGAAGCATTGAGGACATTACAAGCAAGCTTAAATATAATTTTAAAAGGCTTTCTCATCTTATATACAGTGTTGTGTTTCACCTTGCTAAAGAGTTTTCAAATTGCGATTTTGAAGCAAAGGCATTTGAGCTTTCTATTGATAAAGACGGTGAGGTGAAGCCTGAGGTTTTGTCTCTTGAAAACGGAGGCACTATTCAAATCAGAGGCTCAATTGACAGAGTTGACACCTACGAAAAAAACGGCACAAGATATGTTAGAGTTGTAGATTATAAATCGGGAAATAAGTCATTTAATTTAAGTGACATTATGGCAGGATTAAATCTTCAAATGTTCGTATATCTTTTTTCTTTATGTGAGGATAAAGGTGCCGAGCTTAACGGTGTACCTGCAGGTGTTCTGTATATGCATGCAGCTCGCGATATTTTTAATTTTGACTCAAACAAAATTGCCAAGGATTCTGTTGACAGTGAGGAAGGAAAATCCTTTAAAATGAAAGGAATTGTTCTTGCTGATGAAGACAATTCTGTTGCTGAGGCTATGGAAAATGATTTAAAGGGTAATTTTATACCCGTAAAGCTTAAATCAAACGGAGATATTACAGGTCAACTTATAACACTTGAGGAATTAGGAATAATACATAAAAAGATTAACTCACTAATTCAACAAATGGGTAATTCTTTGCATAACGGAATTATCAGTCAGGCTCCCGTTAAAAATAAAACTCACAAAAACACCTGCGAATACTGCGACTACGGCGATGTGTGCAATGCCAAAAGATTGATAAGCTTTAGAGAAACACCTGATTTGACAGATAACGAGGTAAAGCAGGAGTTAAGAAAGGAGTTTGAAAATCATGCCTGAATGGACCGAACAACAGCTTGACGCAATAGAGGCAAGAGGACGAAATATTCTTGTAAGTGCTGCTGCAGGCTCCGGTAAGACTGCAGTTCTTGTTGAGCGTGTAATAAAGCTAATTACCGACAAAAGCAATCCAATCGACATTAACAGACTTCTTGTTGTTACATTCACAAATGCTGCAGCCGCAGAAATGAAATCGAGAATTTCCGAATCATTAAAGGCTCTAATCAAATCAAACCCTAATGATGAAAATTTAAGAAGACAATTAAGCCTAATGCCTTCATCAAAAATATGCACAATTGACTCCTTTTGCATAAATCTTGTAAGAGAATACTTTTATTTACTTGATATAAATCAAGATTTCACAACAATGGAGCAAAGCGAGCTCGAGCTACTCGAGGATAAGATAATCAACGAGGTGCTTGACGAATTATTTGATAAAAATGATAAGTATTTCATTAGGCTTATTGAGCAATTCACGACTCCAAACAGCGATAAGCAGCTTTTCTCTGCGATTAAAAGGATAATTAGATTTATCTATGCACAAGCATATCCAAATGCATGGATGAGTGCTATGGTTGACCTTTATAACTACAATATTCCTCTTGAAGAATCTCAATGGTATAGTTATGCTGTTTCGGAAATAGAATATTTGATTAACTATTCAAAATCACTCGTTGAGCTTTCATTAAAGCTACTTGAAGATGATGATAGTGACGCTGCATTAAAGGTAATTGATGTTTTAAACGATGACTTAAATCTTATAGAATCTCTTGAATGTGATGTTAATTCATCGTGGGACGATCTTTGCAGCAGCTATGAGTTTAAGTTCAAAACAATGGCTCGTACTACCAATCTTGATCCTCAAATTGCAAGCGAGATTAAATCTAAAAGAGAAATTTATAAATCAATCATAACAAAGGAAATACCGTCGTTTTTACTTTCAGACTCAAAAGAATATAAAGAGGACATGAAAGAGCTTTATCCGCTTCTTGTTAAGCTTACGGATATTGTTAAAGAGGTTGACCGTCGTCTTACACAGGAAAAGAAGGAAATGAATTCTTTTTCCTTTTCGGATATTGAGCATTTTGCAATTAACCTTATATATACAACTAATGAAAAAGGTGAAAATGTAAGAACCGAAATCGGTAAATCACAATTATGTGAGTATGAGGAAATTCTTGTTGACGAGTATCAGGACACGAATGAAGCTCAGGACTGCCTGTTTACATATTTATCAAATGGTAAAAATTTATTTACAGTTGGTGATGTTAAGCAGAGCATTTATCGTTTTAGGCTTGCCATGCCGGATATTTTCAACACAAGAAGGCTATATTATGAGGCTTATGATAAAAACACCGAACAAAACAATTCAAAAATAATTCTTGATAAGAATTTCAGAAGCAACAAAGATATTTGCTCTTATGTAAACTTTATATTCTCAAACCTTATGAGCGATAGAGTAGGGGAGCTCGATTACAACGAGGAGGAATACTTAAACTGCGGTGCAAGCTATGAGCAAAGAGATAACCCCGGTATTCAAATGAATCTTCTCGGCGGTGTAAAGGGTGAAAAATCTGCTGAATATGAGGCCGCTTTAATTGCCAAGGTGATTAAAGAAAAGATTGCATCAAAAGAGCTTATCAAGGACGGTAACGAATATAGAGAAATAAGATACGGTGACTTTGCCATATTTATGAGAAGCCTGAAAACACATATCAATGAATACGCAGAGGTTCTCAGGCAAAACAACATTCCGGTAATTTGTGATAATTCTTCAAATCTATTTGATAATCAGGAAATCAAAATGATTATCTCTTTGTTAAGAGTAATTGATAATCCGACACTTGACATATCCTTATTGGCTGTCATGATGTCACCAATTTATTGCTTTACGCCTGATGAAATTGCAAAAATCAGAGTAGATAACAAAAAAAAGAATTTTTACTTTTCAGTATCAAATTCAAGCAATCCAAGGGTTATTGAGTTTTTGAATGATATTCAAAGCTTAAAAAAATTGAGTGTTACTATGTCTGTTGCCGGATTTATCAGGTATATTGTTGAGGAGAAAAGCATTGTTTCAATTGTGAATGCTATGGGTAACGGTGAGCAAAGATACCAAAATATACTCAAGCTTATCTCCTTCGCAAAATCATTTGATACAGGCAATAATGTTGGAATGACATCATTTATAAGATACATTGATAAAATCATTGAATCCGAAAAAACAGTTGAATCGGCTCCGTTATCTGTTGCAGATGAAAATGCTGTAAAAATCATGTCAATTCATCATTCAAAGGGATTACAGTTTCCTGTGTGTATTCTTGCGGGCGCATCACGAATGTATAACAAGCGTGATTTAAGTGAAAAGCTATTACTTAACAATGACTATGGATTCGGCTTAAAAATTCATAATGAGGAGCATCTATATCAATATCAATCATTGCCTTATGCTGTTGTTAAATCAAAAAACAGCCTTGAAGCAATGAGCGAAAACTTAAGAGTATTGTATGTTGCACTGACAAGAGCAAAGGAGCAGTTTATTACATTTGCTTATTTCGATAATCTTGAAGGTCATATCCAAAAATTAGCAGGTAATATAACCGACAGCTCTATCAGTCCTTATATATGTCAAAGGATAAACAACGACGCCGATTTGCTCATAATGTGTGCTTTGATTCATCCAAACGGCAAAAATCTGCGAGACTTAACAGATTTTGATATTAAAGCTCAAGCAGTTGATTTTAAAATGAGCGTTAATATTTATAAAGATTTTTCTATTGATGAGAATAAAAATGAAATCAAAGAGGAGTTGCCGGATAAAAGTATAGTACAGCAAATAAGCGATAAACTAAGTTTCAAATATCACAGAAACGAGCTATCCATTCTAAGTGGTAAGCTTACGGCTTCATCGCTTGATGAGATTGACAGTAATCTTGAGTTTTTTGCAACATCAAAGCCGGCATTCCTAAGCAAATCATCAATGACTCCTACCCAACGAGGTACCGCAATGCATACCTTTATGCAATACTGCAGCTACGAAGGCTGCAAGGATAGTCTTGAGTCGGAAATTGAAAGATTGATTTCCGGTGGATATATTAACAAGCAACAGGCAGACTCTTTAGATATTAAAGCAATCAAAAGCTTTTTCTCATCAAATACTGCAAAAAGAATCTTTAATTCAAATAAGATTCACAGAGAATATAAGATTTCTGCTTTTGTAAAAGCAAGCTCAATCTATGACACGGAATTTGATGACGAAATACTCGTTCAGGGTATTGCTGATTGCATTATCGAGGAGGATGACGGATTAGTTCTTATAGACTATAAAACCGACAATGTTGACAGCGAAGATCAGCTTTTAAAGCGGTATGTTAAGCAAATATCATTTTACGAATACGCTGTATCAAAGGCTCTCGGTAAGCCTGTCAAGGAATCTTTATTGTATTCATTTAAGCTCGGAAGAGCATGTTGTTACAAAAAATAAAAAAAATGCTTGCATTTTCTTTACACTTATGTTAATATATCAAGCGAATTACATATCTTGCAAAGAGGTGAAAAAAATGAGAGACGGTATTCATCCAAATTATGATAAATGCACTGTTAAGTGTGCTTGTGGTGCAACTTATGAAACAAGAAGCACAAAGAGCGAATTAAAAGTTGATATCTGTTCAAAGTGTCATCCTTTCTATACAGGTAAGCAGAAGCTTGTTGATACAGGCGGACGTGTTGACAGATTCAACAAGAGATATGCTAAAAAAGGCTGATCTAAAAAATAACGGCAGCGGTTATTTTACCGTTGCCTTGTTTTTTTACGGAGAAATATGAAGGAATATAAAACTGTCGAATTTGAATCACAGGATGAATTTACAGAAAAAAAATCGAGATTCATCGGATATGTAAAGCCCGTTAAAACTCAAGAAGAAGCAGTTGAGTTTATAAACAGAATAAAAAGCAAGCATTGGGATGCCACTCATAATGTGTCAGCTTATGTCTTAAGGGAAAACAATATACAGCGCTCCTCTGACGACGGAGAACCGAGCGGAACTGCGGGAGTACCTGTTCTTGATGTTTTGCTAAAAGAGGGAATAGTTGACGCCTGTGTAGTTGTTACCAGATATTTCGGTGGAGTTCTTTTGGGTGCAGGCGGTCTTATCAGAGCGTATTCTCACGCATCAAAAATTGCTGTTAACGCCGGTAATATTATTACAATGGCGCCGTGCGTTGTTATTAGAGTCAGTGTTGATTACTCATTCTATGACAGACTAAATATTCTATTAAGCTCAATAAATGCAAATATAGAGGATACCGAATTTTCCGAAAATGTAACAGTTGAGTTTTCAGTTAAAACCGAGCTTGTATCACAGTTTGACGACAAGCTTACGGAAATCAGTAACGGTAAATATAAATTTACTGTTATAGGTGAAAAATTTGCAAAGGTATAAAATTACAAAAACCTGCCAATCATTCATTTGAAGGGCAGGTTTATTTCTGTCTCTTATACACATCTGACGCT
>CAMGDK010000060.1 GCA_946042285.1 uncultured Clostridia bacterium
GTATAAGAGACAGGTATAATGCTTTTGATTGAATATAAAAAGCAGGTGCTTATTTGAAAATACTTACTATCGGTGATGTGGTTTCGTCGCAGGGATGCGAATACTTAAGAAGCGTTCTTCCCGGCTTAAAAAAAGAGCTTGGTGCCGACATCGTTATTGTAAACGGAGAGAATTCTGCTGTCGGCAACGGCATGCTCCCTCAAAGCCTTGAGCATATATTTGCAAGCGGTGCAGATGTTATTACATCAGGTAATCACAGTCTTAAAAGAAGAGAAATATACGACTATCTTGACAGCAACAAGCCTGTAATCAGACCTGCAAACTATCACAGCAGTGCACCCGGCAGAGGCATCGAGATTATTGACAAGGGATATTGCTGTGTTGCGGTAATCAACATTCAAGGCTCATCATATCTTGATCCTATCGATAATCCATTTAACATGATTGACAGCTTGATTGATGAGGCTAAGGAGCAGGCTAAGATAGTTATTATCGACTTTCATGCTGAGGCTACTGCTGAAAAAAGGGCAATGGGATTTTATGTTGACGGCAAGGTTTCCGCCATTTTCGGTACTCACACCCACACTCAAACTAACGACAATCAAATACTGCCTAACGGCACAGGATATATAACCGACATCGGCATGACCGGTCCGTATTTCAGCGTACTCGGAGTTGATCCGCAAATCGCTATTGAAAAATTCAAAACAAATCTGCCCGTAAGATTTGTTAATAACGATGGACCGTGTGTGCTTGAGGGTTGCTTATTTGAAATTGACAGTTCCACAGGAAAAACAATCAGCACTCAGCTTATCAGGAGGTAAAAATGGCAAAAAAATATATTGCTTTTTTTATGGCTTGCGTTTTGATTGCACTTTCATTTACAGGCTGCACTCAAGCTACTCCTAAAGACAAGATCGTTACCGAAGAAGCTGTTACAGAAAAGCTTACTGACAACACCTCGTTCAAGCTAAGCTATACTCAATCGGACAGCTTGGACCCCTTTAAGTCAAAGGCTCAAAACAATCAGGTGCTTGCCTCACTTGTGTTTGAATCCCTGTTTGATATCGACAACAGCTATGAGCTTGTCAACAATATTGCAACAGGATATGAATACACCGACAAAAAGGAGATTACCGTTAATTATGACAGCTCAATCACCTTTTCCGACGGCTCGGCGCTTGACAGTGAGGATATAATTTTTTCATTTAATGCCGCAAAAAAATCGCCCGCCTACGGCAACTCGCTTCAATACATCAGCTATGCAGAGGCAAAGGGCAACGACTCAATTGTGTTTTATCTAAGCACCGAAAATCCTTATGCTGTTAATCTTTTGACCTTCCCTATCACAAGCATTAAGGATGACGAGGACGGCTTCCCTATCGGCAGCGGCAGATACAGATATGCTTATGAAGGCGGAAAAACCGTACTCAAGGCAAATGAATCAAAGGAGTTCTCGCCATACATTACAACCATCAACCTTGTAAATATTGCCGCGGCGGACTCAATCGACAACGCTGTTAACATTGGCAATATCAGCTACGCATTTAGGGATTTAAGCTCATCTGTTGCAAAAAGAATGTCGAGCGCAAAAAAGCTTGTAAGCATGAATAATCTTGTATATATCGGCATAAATTCATTTAGCGGCATAACGGCAGATGCACAAATCAGAAAGGCAGTTTCGCTTGCTGCTGACAGAAGCACCTTTGCAGACAGTGCTTATTCCGGATACGCGGATATTGCAAGCTCAATGTTTCATCCTAAAAGCAAAATTGCCGAAAATGTAAAAATCTTTTCCAACGAAGCAGACACTGCTACTGCAAAGCAGGCAATTTTACAAAGCGGTGTTGATGCAAAGGATTTAAAGCTTAAAATACTTGTTAACAAGAATAATAACAGAATTGCAGTTGCCACACTGTTAAAATCTCAGCTTGAAGCGGTTGGATTTAAGGTGCAAATTGAAATTGAAGAAACAAAGGAATATACAAGAAGAGTTAAAAACAGTGAGTTTGACTTGTATATTGGTGAGGTTAAGTTATCCGATGACATGTGCCTTTACCCGTTTTTCAGCAAAAAAGGCGGAGTCAGATACGGAATTGATAATAAAGGTATAACCTGCGATGAGCTTTATGTCGAATATCTTGCAGGCGATGCCGAGCTTGGCAAATTCATTCTTGCATTTAACGAGGAAATGCCTTTTGTTCCGCTTATATACAAAAAGGGAATGATATGCTATACTAAAGCAATGAGCGGTGATATGCAGGGCTATTACGGAAATTTCTTTTCTAACATAGAAAGCTGGCATTTCGACGCATAACGGAGGATAATATATGATTAAATTTGAAAACCCAAACGGTTATATTGAAATAACCAACAACTATTTTGCAAACCTTGTGGGTAGGGCTGCCCAAAGCTGCTTCGGTGTAACCGGAATGGTTAATTCAAATCCATACCAAAGCATTAAATCTGTAATTAAGAACAAAACCTCAAAGGAAAATCTTGATCAGGGCGTTATCGTTAAAAGCATCAACGGTCAGCTCACAATTGATCTTCACATTTCCGTATCCTACGGCGTTAACATCAACGCTATTGTTGACAGCATCGTTAACAAGGTGCGCTACACTGTTGAGGAAGCAACCGATTTAAAGGTGTCTAAGGTCAATGTTTTCATTGACGCTTTAAACTAAGGCTATAACAGAGAGGATTTTATATATGATAACCGGTTTAATGTTTCGTGATTCTATCATTTCAGCCGCAAACAATATAACTAACAGCAGGCAAGCGGTTGATGCACTTAATGTATTCCCTGTTCCCGACGGTGACACCGGCACAAACATGAGCATGACTATCACTGCGGCCGCAAAGGAAATGGCTGCCCTTGCTGATGATTGCACAATTGAAGAGGCATCGTCAAGATGCGCAAGTGCTCTTTTAAGAGGTGCAAGAGGTAATTCAGGTGTTATTCTTTCGCTTATTTTCAGGGGTATTTCAAAGGGCTTTAAGGGGCTTAAGGAGGCAGGCGGAAAGGATATTGCTGTTGCTCTTCAAAATGCTGTTGACGCTGCATACAAGGCAGTAATGAAGCCGACAGAGGGCACAATCCTCACCGTTGTAAGAATGGCAAGTGAGGCTGCCACTGAAATGGCAAAAATACAAGACGATCCGCTTGAGGTTGGCTTTGCTGCACTTCAGGCTGCTAAGGAGGCTCTTGCACAAACTCCCGAAATGCTCCCTGTCCTCAAAAAAGCAGGCGTTGTTGATGCAGGCGGTCAAGGCTTTGTACTTGTTCTTGAGGGTATGGAAAGCGTTTGGGGCAACGGTGCAATCGTTCAGCCTATTGACGGCAGCGGTGTCACACCTGTTTCAGCCCCATCCAAAAAAACAGTTGCTGATGCTGATGATGAGATTGAGTTTGGTTATTGCTCCGAATTCCTTATTGAAAAATCTTCTTCAAGCGAGGCAAAGGACCCGCTTAAGCTTCGCGCTTATCTTGAGTCGATCGGTGACTGCGTTGTAGTTGTTGATGACAGTGATATTATTAAGGTTCATGTTCACTCAAACGAGCCGGGTAATGTTATTCAGGCTGCACTTAAATACGGTCAGCTTATCAATATAAAAATTGACAACATGAGATACCAGCACGCAAACGCAGAGGTTGGCGTTGAAGAAGGCGACGAGCCTATTACTCCCACAGTTAAGGCTCCCGAAAATAATTACGGTTTCGTAGCGGTATGTGCAGGTGACGGACTCAGTGAGCTTTTCAGCGACATCGGTGCCGACTGTGTTGTAAGCGGTGGACAAACCATGAACCCATCTACCGACGATATTTATAACGCTGTTATGAGCACTCCTGCTAAAACTGTTTTCGTTCTTCCTAATAACAAGAACATTATCATGGCGGCAGAGCAGGTTGTGGGCTTAACATCTGACAGAGAGGTTAGAGTTCTTCAGACAAAAACTATTCCGCAAGGTATTTCGGCAATGCTTTGCTTTGACGAATCTGCTGATGCCGAGGAAAACCAAATCAACATGATGGCTGCGGCAGAGGCTGTTGAAACCGCACAGGTTACATTTGTTGCAAGGGATAGCGAGGTTGACGGCAAAAAGGTTCACAAGGGCGAAATAATGGGACTTTGCAACGGCAAAATCAAGTTCATCGGCAACAATATTACCGATATTGCTATCAAGTCTGCAGAAAAGCTTTATAAGAAAAACACTCATTCTCTTATCACAATCATCTACGGTGAGGGTGCAACAGAGGAGGATGCTGCAAGGGTTGAAGAAGCACTCAGCAAAAAATACGGTGATGATGTTGAAATCAGCATAGTTGAGGGCGGTCAGCCTATATACTACTTTATCATCTCTTTGGAGTAAGACTATGGAGCTTAACAGCAACATACAATTTATAAAGGGTGTCGGCGAAAAAAAAGCCAAGCTGTTTAACAGTCTTGGCATTTTTGATGTTGACTCCCTTATTCATTTTTTTCCGAGAAAATACGAGGATTGGACTAAAACTGCCTATGTAAGTGAGCTTAACGACGGCGACGACGCTGTAATTAAGGCAACTATGATTACTCCAATCAAGGAAAGCAGAATCAGGCGCGGGTTAACGCTTTACAAGTGCAGATTCAGCGACGGCGAAAGCGTCATCAATGTTACCATATTTAACAACAAGTATCTTGCACAATCCCTGAGAGTTTACGAGGATTACATCCTTTTCGGTAAAATTGAGAGAAATTTTACAGCGGCATCAATGTCCTCCCCTAAAATAGAAAGAGCTGAAAGCGCAATACACATACACCCTGTTTATCCGGCGAAGGACAAGCTTACATCAAGAGCCATATCTAAGGTTATGCAAACGGCGCTTGAGTCAATTGGCGAAATTCCGGAAACGCTTACTGAGGAAATCAGAAGCAGATATAACCTAATCACTCTTGATAGGGCTATCAGGGATATTCATTTCCCGAAAAGCGAGAAGGATTACATTCCGGCGAGAAACAGGTTGATATTCGAGGAGCTTTTAACATTACAGCTTGGTCTGCTTAAGCTGAAAAGCTCAAAAAGAAAGGAAACTGCAATCAAAATCTCAAACGATTACACTGATGAATTCACCGCACTGCTGGCGTTTGAAATGACAAGGGCTCAAAAAAGAGCCATTGCAGATTGCATTATGGACATGCAAGGCAGCTTTCCTATGAACAGACTTATTCAAGGTGATGTCGGCTCCGGTAAAACTGCAGTTGCCGCAGGAGTAATATATACAGCTGTTAAAAACGGCTACCAATGTGCTTTAATGGCACCTACCGAAATACTTGCCACTCAGCACCACAAGGCTCTTTGCAAAATGATGGAGAGTGTAGGCGTTAAAATTGTTCTTCTTACAGGCTCAACTCCCGCAAAGGAAAAGCGTGAAATCAAATCAAGACTGTTAGACGGTGAAATCGACCTTCTTATCGGCACACATGCGATAATTCAAAATGATGTTGAATTCAAATCGCTTGCACTCGTAATAACGGATGAGCAGCACCGATTCGGTGTTAAGCAAAGAGCACAGCTTTCAAAAAAGGGTGATGCTGTGCATACACTTGTTATGAGTGCAACACCTATTCCGCGGACTCTCGGCTTAATCCTTTACGGCGACCTTGACATCAGCATACTCGACGAGCTTCCGCCGGGCAGGCAGGAAATACGCACCGATGTGGTTGACTCAAGGTATCACGAAAGGCTTTACAAATTTATTAGAGATGCAGTTGACAGAGGCGAGCAGGCATACATCGTTTGCCCTATGGTTGAGGAAAACGAGCTTGAAATCAAGTCTGCCGAGGAGCTTGCACAGGAATTATCTCAAAGCGCATTCAAGGGATATAATTTAGGTCTGCTTCACGGTAAGATGAAGCCTAAGGACAAGGAAACGGTTATGAAGGCATTTGCCGAAAATGATGTTCAAATCCTTATTGCAACGACCGTTGTTGAGGTTGGAATTGATGTTCCCAACGCTACCGTAATGGTGATTGAAAACGCCGAACGCTTTGGATTGTCAACGCTTCATCAGCTTCGCGGAAGAATAGGCAGAGGCAACAAAAAAAGCTTTTGCGTTCTTGTGTCAGACAGCAAAAGCGAGGCTTCAAGGGAAAGGCTGTTGGCAATGAAGCAGAATAGCGACGGCTTCAAGATAGCAGAAATTGATTTAAAGACAAGAGGTCCCGGTGACTTTTTCGGCAAAAGGCAGCACGGCTTGCCTGATTTGAAGATTGCCGACATGGTTAATGATATTGATACATTAAGGCTTGCGCAGGAATGTGCTAATGAAATTCTTGATAGGGACTACAATCTTGATTTACCGGAAAATCAGCCACTGCTTGAGCAAATCAATCGCATGTTTAGAGAGCTTGAAAACTCATAAGGGCGTATAAAAAACGGTCTGCCTTTTTGGCAGACCGTTAAGCTTTTATCAATACTTAACCGGACTTGATGCGAGATATTTGTTAACCATAAGGGCTACCTTAAATACAATAGCGTCATCAAATTCTCTTAAATCAAGACCTGTAATTTTCTTTATTTTTTCAAGTCTGTAAACAAGTGTATTTCTGTGCACGAAAAGCTTACGCGATGTCTCTGAAACATTAAGATTATTCTCAAAGAATTTTTGAATTGTGAAAAGTGTTTCGTGGTCAAGTGAATCAATTGAGCCAAGCTTAAACACTTCCTTAAGGAACATTTCACAAAGAGTTGTAGGAAGCTGATAAATAAGTCTTGCAATACCGAGATTTTCATAGCTGACAGTTGTCTTTTCAGTATCAAACACCTTACCTACCTCAAGAGCAACCTGTGCCTCCTTGAATGAATGAGCAAGTTCCTTGATGCCGTTTACACAAGTGCCGATACCGATTGTTGCGTTGCAATAAAACTCCGAAAGAAGAGTGTCGTTAATTGAACGAGCCAGCTTTTCAAGGTCCTTAATATCAACATTAGGTCTAACCTCTTTAACAAGAGCAATATCATTTTCATTGATGCTGATAACATAATCCTTGTTTTTATCAGGGAAGAAGTTTTGAATAATATCAAAAACAGAAACCTCTGTTTCCTGCGTTACTCTGATAATAAAAACTACTCTTGTTGCATCATTGTTAAAATGAAGCTCACGGGATTTGATATATATATCACCCGGAAGGATATTGTCAAGAATTACATTCTTTATGAAATTTGAACGGTCAAATTTTTCATCGTTATTGTGCTTGATTTGGTCAAGTGCAACGGCAATTATCTGTGAATAGCGCCTGCTAAGCTCGTCTGTACCGTCAACAAAAACTGCATATTCAGGACGAACAAGCACATCAAAGGTTGTGTATGTTGAGTTGTCAACACAGGTCTGAGTACCGTTAAATACACCTGCTGCCACAACGCCCTTTCTTACCTCGCCGATTATGCCAAGCTCACTGCAGGCAATAACCGTACCTGTTTCATCAACAACACCTATTGTTCTGTCAATAGCGTCACGCATTTGATTTACAACAGTTTGAAATAATCTGTTTGGCATTTCCTTCACCTCTCATCAATACTAAGCAATTGCGATTGGTCAATATGCATAAAGCCATATTGCACAAAAAGAAACCATGTTGCTTGGTGATATTATACAAGAGATGTTGCGATATTGCAACCTTTTTTAAATATTTTTTTGATTTTTTTGTGATATTTGACTAAACGATTTTTTCAACAGCAAAAAAAGCACAATATCTTGTTGTTATAATTTATAAAGTACACTATTTAGAGCTTTGAATTTTTAATCAACTCAAGTTCATTTTTGCTTAAATATCTGCTTTCTCCCTCTTTGAGTGTCTCATCAAGCGATAACAAACCCATCTTTATTCTTTTAAGCGATGTTACCGTTATACCGTATTTTGAAAACATACGCTTAATTTGATGGTACATACCCTGCTTAATCGTAACCTCGCATACAGTCCTGTCCTCACTTATTGATTTTAGGCTTGCAGGCATGCATAAATCATCCTTAAGCTGTACACCCTTTTCAAAGCCGTCAATGACAATATCATCAATAGGCTTGTCCAAGCCTGCTATATATGTTTTCGGTATATGATTTTTCGGGCTTAAAATTTTGTGCGCAAAATCACCGTCGTCGGTAATAAGTACAAAGCCTGTTGTGTCCTTATCAAGTCTGCCCGCCGGGAATAAGCCCTTACGCTTCATATCATCAGGCAAAATATCGACAACGGTTTTTTCGTTTTTGCCGTCACTTGCCGAAATGACGCCCTTTGGCTTATTCATCATTATATATACATATTTATTGCTGTCTCTTATACACATCTGACGCTGCCGACGAAGGCTTAGGTG
>CAMGDK010000061.1 GCA_946042285.1 uncultured Clostridia bacterium
TGCAGCTTCCTTTTTTGCTTCCTCAAGAATGTTGTTTCTTGAATCAACGATAGCCTTTGCTTGCTTTGTTTCCTGTGGTGTGTTAAGACGAATATCCTCAATGATAGTCTTAATCTTTTCAACATCTACCGCATACTTTTTACTAAGAGGAATCGCAGTAGCATCATCAAGCACATCCTCTAAATCTTCAAGTAAAATATCTGTATTAGTCATTTTAACAATCTCCTTTACATCTTAAATATATATCTTCTGCTATTTCTTTCGGCACAAAGGCGGATATATCGCCACCGAGGCTGCAAACCTCTTTAACCATGCTTGAGGATAAAAACATGTTCTCACCTTTAGCACACAAAAACAGCGTTTCTATCTTTGGATAAAGACTTTTGTTAATCAGCGAAAGCTGAAATTCATAATCAAAATCAGTAACCGCTCTAAGTCCTTTAATCAAAGCAACAGCATTATGTTCTTTAGCATAATCAACAAGAAGTCCTGCATAGCAGTCAACCTCAACATTTTGGTTTTTAATACATCGTTTGATTAGGCTAACTCGCTCTTCGGCGGTGAACATGTGATTTTTTGAGCTATTAGTCATTACAAGAACTATTACCTTATCAAAAAGCTCAGACGCTCTTTCAATAATGTCAAGATGACCGATAGTAACCGGATCAAAGCTTCCCGGACAAATTGCTATTCTCATAACTGCTCCTCCTTGCGATATAGAGTGAGCTTTGTCTTTCCGTAGCATCTAATACGATCGGCATACCAACCTTCAATGCTGTTTGGAAGTTCTTCATCCCTTGATGTTTCACATATAACGATGCCGTCGTTCGACATAACAGGCAGCAGCACTGAAAGACATTTTTCAGTCAAGCCAAGCTTGTAAGGCGGATCAAGAAAGGCAATATCAAAGCATTCCTTCTTCATCAAAAAAGCTAATGCATCGGAAAATACAAGCTTTGATGAATCGGCTAATCTGCAATGATTAACATTATTCTCAATAATCTTCATGGCTTGCTTGTTATTCTCAACAAAGGTACAGCTTGATGCACCTCTGGACAACGCTTCAATTCCAAGCTGACCTGAGCCTGCGAAAAGGTCAAGCACATTTTTGTCCTCAAGCTCAAATTGAATCATTGAAAAAAGAGCTTCTTTTACTGATTCAGTTGTTGGTCTTGTGACATCCTCGCCGGGAAGAGTTTCAAGTCGCCTACCGCGAGCGATGCCGGTAATTACACGCATCATTGTTTATCCTCAATAATTATCGATTCTTAACCGACAAACTATTAGTTACATGATATTATACAAATTAGATTTTTAATAGTCAAGGTGATTAACACTATTTTTACATTTTGTGATAAAAATTATAAATTTCTTGTGCATTTTTTATACTAATGCCGCTAACTGCTTCAAGCTCTTTAACCGAAGCCTCTTTAATTGCGGAAATTGTTTTAAAGTGCCTTAGCAGAGCTTTAGCCTTTGCATCACCTATTCCGTCAATTTTTGTAAGCGATGTGGAAAGTGTTCCTTTTTTATGCTTATTATGATGATAAGCAATTGCAAAACGATGTACCTCTTCCTGAATTGAAGAAACAAGTGTAAACACACTTCTGCTTGAATTTATTGCTATTTCGCCGCCGTCATAAGCAATAGCACGAGTCCTATGCTTACTGTCTTTAACCATACCGAAAACCGGAATATCCAATTTCATTGATTTAATAACAGGTAACACGGCATTCACCTGAGGTTCACCGCCGTCAAGCAAAATTAAATCAGGTA
The DNA here is from genome assembly GCA_946042285.1 of uncultured Clostridia bacterium. Taxonomy (GTDB): domain Bacteria; phylum Bacillota; class Clostridia; order Oscillospirales; family Acutalibacteraceae; genus Eubacterium_R. Next base: position 1,777 of record CAMGDK010000061.1, read on the forward strand.
ATGTTTTAAAGGTACTGTCATCATCGTCATCATAATAGTGATTAAACCTTCGTGTGAGCACCTCTTTCATTGAACCAACATCATTTTGACCGTCAAAGCCTTTAATGGAAAAACGCTTATATGCGCTTTTCATCGGTCTGCCGTTATGAAATACCACCATTCCGGCAACATTATCACAACCGAATGTATGAGAAATATCGTATGATTCTATATATTCGGGGAGCTTCTCAAGACCGAGAATTTCTTTTAATTCTTCCAACACAGCAAGCTCTTTTCCTATTCTTCCCTGCTGTTGTGCAAGATGCTCGTTTGCGTTGGAAATACACATTCTAACAATTGAAAGATGTTCTCCTTTTTGCGGATGTATAATTTCTATTTTCTTTCCCCTTTTACTCTCAAGAAATACCTTTAAAAGCTGTTCGTCCTCAATTTCTCCGTCAACGGCAATACGAGACGGAATTCTGTTTCGCATGGAATAGTATCGCTCAATAAGCTCAAACCTTGATTGAGGCAAGTCATCAACAGCATCAATTATCCAAAATTCAGAGTCTGTAAGCCTACCCTGCTCAAACCTCAGCACTTCAAAGCATGCCTTTTTATTTGTGTTCACAAGGGCGAAAACATCCTCTTCCGGAACATTTATCGAAACTACCTTTTGCTTTTCTTCAAGATTTTTGATAGCTCTAATCCTGTCGCGCAGCTTAGCAGCCTCTTCATACTGAAGCGCCTGAGCACATTTTTCCATTTGAGCTTCCATATCCTTAACTGCCTTTACACTGCCTCCCTTAAGAAAGCTCAATGCATCCTGTGTGCATTTAACATAATCCTCCTGTGAAATTTTACCTGCACACGGAGCAGAACACAAATTCATAAATCCGTTTAGACACTGTCTGCTTTTATTGTAATCTCGCGGAAACTGCTTGTTGCATCTCGGAAGCTTGAAGATTTTTAATGTTTCTTCAACAGCTTGCTTAACGGAAAATGTTGATGTATAGGGACCGATATAATCAGCATCGTCATCCTTGATGCTTTTACATTCGCTGATTTTAGGAAAATCACCTTTTGTAATTTTGATATAATTATATCCTTTATCGTCCTTAAGCAGAATATTATATTTAGGTTGATGCTGCTTAATCAACGAACATTCAAGAACAAGTGCTTCAAATTCGCTGTCACAAAGTATATAGTCAAAATCATCAACTTTCTCAACCATTTTAATTACTTTAAGAGAGTGATTTGTGTGAGAGCCGAAATATGAGGATACTCTGTTCTTTAATTTTTTAGCCTTGCCTATATAGATGATTTTTTTGTCTTTATTTTTCATGATATAGACACCGGGCTGAAGCGGTAACGCCATAGCCTTTCTTCGAAGCTCCTTTTCAGTCACACAATCACCTCCTAATACAATTTTAAACACAAAAAAAGCATAGCAAGATACAACCCGCTATGCTTGAATACTTTTTGGGGAATCACTCTGTGAAGCCGGATTTTACGAGAGAAACAAGACCTTCAACAGCAGCCTCCTCGTCAGATCCATCAGCGATAATTCTAATATCAGTGCCACCCATAATGCCAAGAGAAAGAACACCTAAAAGACTCTTTGCATTAACTCTTCTCTCTTCCTTTTCAACCCAAATTGAAGACTTAAACTCATTAGCCTTTTGAATAAAGAAGGTTGCAGGACGAGCGTGAAGACCAACTTGATTTTCTACCTTAACATCTTTAACAAACATATCAATACCTCTCTCAATGCATACAATATATTGTGGTTTAATATTTTCATTTTAAATACTATACATATTATACCACCAAAATTCATTAGGTCAATAATTATTTTATAAGTTCGTTTGACTTGTTAATTGCAGACAAATGTTTTTAACATTATTTGTGCAATATTAACATAATTTTCAGTCTGTTTTCAATGAAGAAATAAAATCCAAATCCTGCTTTGATAAATCGGCACCTTCAAGCAAATCGGGTCTGCGATAAAATGTTCTTTCAAGTGATTTTTCTCTTCTCCATTTTTCAACATTTGCATGATGACCTGATAAAAGAACATTAGGAACATCTCTGCCGTTCCAAGAAGACGGATGTGTGTACTGAGGATATTCAAGAAGAGAGTTATAATGACTTTCGTTTTCAAAGCATTCATCATCACTTAACACACCCGGAAGCATGCGTGAGACAGAATCGGCAAGGATAAGAGCAGGAAGCTCACCACCGGTTAAAACATAATCACCAATCGAGATTTCTTCCGGTTGAAGCTCTTCAATAACTCTTTCGTCAATACCTTCATAATGACCGCAAAGAATTGCAATATTTTCAAGCCTTGACAGTTCTTTTACTCTGTCTTGTGTAAGTGTTTTACCTTGAGGAGTCATGTAAATCAGATGAGGCTTTTTACCTATTTCATTGCATAGAGACGAAAAGCAGTCGTAAATAGGCTGCGGTGCCATAACCATACCCATGCCACCACCGTAGGGCTTATCATCAACACACCTGTGTTTATCAAGTGTATAATCTCTAATGTCAATACAGTTTATTTCAACACTGCCGGATTTTCTCGCTCTGCCGATAATTGATTCACTAAGTACAGAATTACACATATCGGGAAAAAGTGTCAATATATCAATTCTCATCAAATAACCCCTTCATAGCCTTAATTCTGATTACCTTATACTCAACGTTTATCTCTTTTATTACATCAGGAATAGCCGGAATCAAGGTGTGCCTACCCCAGCTTTCAATGTCATAAATATCACAAGAGCCGAAATTTTCAACCGAAACGACCTTGCCGTATTCCTCCTCGGTGTCAATATCAACAACATAGCAACCGATAATATCAGCTATGTAGTTAGCACCTTCCTTTAATTTTGCATCATCACGATTACAATACAGCACCTTGCCTTTTAACTGCTCGGAAGCCTCAATTGAATTATATCCGTCAAGCTTGATGATAGCAATATCCTTTTGCGGCTTAACCGATAAAAGAGCAACGCCATTCTCGCCCTTATCATCAAGATAAAGTGTATTGAATTGCTTTAAAAATTCAATATCATCACACCAAAGCTGAAGCTTCATTTCTCCCTTAATGCCGTGAGTATTATTAACCTTTCCAACCTCTAAAAACTGTTTCATGAATAATAACCTTTCAATTGATGATTATATAATAAATGCTCCTGCAAATAATTGCAAGAGCATTTTTGTTTTATAGAGAAATTTAACTCAATTAAACAGGATGCACATTTGTTTTAATGTTGTCGTGCTTTCCGTCAAGACCGTATTTTTTATCTCTTCTCTTTTCAAAGAATTTAACCGCAACGGCACCGAACTGTGCATAAGAAAGAATATCCTCTTCCTGCTCGTAGAATTCGGTAATTTCGTCCTTAAACGATTCAATTTTATCAGTAATAAGATCTGCAGGGCGACAATCAATAATGTCGTCATCTCCAACAATCTTCTTCCTAAATTCAGGATCAATGTCACAAGGAGTTTTACCGTATTTACCGGCAACCATATCCTTGAATTCCTTGGTTACCATCTTGTATCTCTCGCCAAGAATAACATTGAATACTGACTGTGTGCCGACAATCTGCGATGTCGGAGTAACAAGCGGCGGATAACCGGAATCCTCTCTAACTCTCGGTACCTCCTTAAGCACCTCTTCAAGCTTGTCAGCCTTACCTGCCTGCTTAAGCTGTGAAACGAGGTTTGAAAGCATACCGCCCGGAACCTGATAGAGAAGAGTATTAGCATCAACACCGAGCATTTTGGGATCAAGAAGTCCTGACTCAAGATACTTTTCTCTTAACGGAGTGAAGAAATCTCTAATCTCTGTAAGAGCTTTAATATCAAGACCTGTATCATACTCAGTACCCTGGAATGCAGCAACCATAGACTCGGTAGCAGGATGAGATGTACCCATCGCAAGAGGGCTGATTGCTGTATCAATAACATCAACACCTGCTTCAACACCCTTAAGATGAACCATAGAAGCAAGACCTGAGGTATAATGTGAATGAAGCTGAACAGGAACCTTAACAGTATCCTTAAGTGCTTTAACAAGATCGTAAGTGCCGTAAGGGGTGAGCAATCCTGCCATATCCTTAATACAAATTGAATCAGCACCTGCATCCTCAAGCTGCCTTGCATAGTTGCAATAATAATCAATATCAAACACAGGACCTGTTGTGTATGAAATTGCAGCTTGAACATGACCTCCGTACTTCTTAGCAGCATTTATAGCAGTTTGAAGGTTACGAACATCGTTAAGTGCATCAAATATTCTTAAAATATCAATACCGTTATCGATACTCTTTTTTACAAAATAGTCAACAACCTCATCCGAATAATGACGATAACCGAGCATATTTTGACCGCGGAAAAGCATTTGAAGCTTTGTGTTAGGACATTTCTTTCTAATAAGACGAAGTCTATCCCACGGATCTTCATCAAGGAATCTTAGACAAGAGTCAAATGTTGCACCGCCCCAACACTCAAGTGAGTGGTAACCGATCTTGTCCATCTTTGTGAGAATTTCAGAAAACTCGTCAGTTGTCATACGGGTTGCAATAAGTGATTGGTGAGCATCTCGTAATACGGTTTCAGTAATACCAATTTTAGCCATTTATGCCACCTCTTAGTTTAATGTAATAATAACCTGACCTGCTTCAACGCTATCGCCCTTTGAAACATTGATAGACGCTACTGTACCATCCTGTGGAGCAACAATGTCGTTCTCCATCTTCATTGCCTCAAGAATACAAAGAACCTGACCGTTAGTAACAGTTGCGCCGACAGATGTCTTAACATCAAGAATGTTACCCGGCATAGGAGCCTCAACCTTAACACCGCCGGCATTACCTGCAGGAGCAGGAGCTGCAGCCTTAACAGGTGCAGGAGCAGCCGGAGCTGCAGCAACAGGAGCTGCTGCTACGGGAGCGGCAGTGCCTGTTCCCTCTTCAACTGTTACATTATATGGTGTTCCGTTTACAGTAATTGTATAATTTTTCATTTTATTGTCCTCCATTATTTAACAGAATGTTTTCTTGGAATTGTATTTTCTCTCTTGCCTGCAAGCATATCAAGTGCAGCGATAAGCTTGCCTCTTGTTTCGGCAGGAGCAAATATATCATCAACCGCTCCGCATGCAGCAGCAGTAAACGGTGATGCAATTGTATCAAGATATTCTTTCTTTAATGATTCTCTATCCTCGCCGGCAGCAAGCTTATCATTATAAAGAAAAGCAACGGCTGCGTCAGCATCAAGCGGTGATACAACTGCTGTATCCCAAGCAAGTGTAATATCAGCATTCGCACCCTTGCCTGCAAGTACAATGTAGGAAGCACCGATTGCCTGACCTGTAACAAGTGAAATCTTTGGGCAGGTAGCACCGGCATAAGCAGATGTGAGCTTTGTTATGGCAGTGAGAATATGATTTTCTCTATCTCTTGAAACGCCATTGGAATTGACTATTGTAACAACAGGGATTGAATAAGCATCACAAAGCTTAATCATAGCCTCTGCCTTATAAGCACAGCTTGGACAAAGAGATTCGCCGTCAAATGCAACAAATCCTACTGTCGTTCCCATAACCGAAGCAAGTGCAGTCATACAATTTGATGAAGCATAATCAGACTTAAGCTCAACAACCGAAGAATCATCAGCACAGGCTTTGATTGTATCAATAGCTGACATCCCTTCAACAAAAGCTGTCTGTGAAGCAGAGAAATCAAATATCGGTGCAGGTGAAAGATTGTTTGAAGGCATAAGAGAAACAATATCTTTAACAGCTTCACAAGCCTTATCAAAATCATCACAAAGCACATCGACAGTACCCTGCTCGGAGCATTCCTTTGCAGTAATATCGGATGGAGCTGAAATATAATAATCTGCATCCTTTACGGCAACAACAACATCAGCTAAATTAGCAATCAAAGCCGATGTTCCTACACAAGCACCTGCAATCAAAGATATTTGCGGGCAAACACCGCTAATTGCGGCAGAAGCCTTAACTAACTCGCCGTAAGCCGAAAGCACCTCGAAGCCCTCATCAAGCTTTACACCGTTTGAGTCATAAATACCGATAACAGGACATCCTGTTTTTGAAGCAAGATTATATATTTTATTTATTTTAGCACACTGTGCAACTGTAACAGCACCGTCATTAACCATAACATCCTGTGAAAAAGCATATACAGGACAATCATTAACAGTACCAAAGCCGGCAACAACCTCAACCTCACCGTTTGCTGATTTAGCGTAAGCATCAAGCTGAGTGAACGCACCGTCGTCAAAGAGTGCTTCAAGTCTCTTTAGAGCTTTTGAATCGTTCAATTTTTTATCCTCCTTATTGTACGAGAAAACAAATCTAAAATAAAATATTCCAAATTTGCCTATTATAGATTTTAACACTTTGTTATTATAATATCAACAATAAAT
>CAMGDK010000062.1 GCA_946042285.1 uncultured Clostridia bacterium
CAGGTGTTTGTATAGATACAGATTGTTCACTTGGTATGTGTGCCGAGCGAAATGCTTTGTCAACGATGATTACTAATGGCGAGTATGATGTTGAGATGATTATTGCGGTTACTAAAGTAGGTAAGGTAATACCACCTTGCGGTGCCTGTCGTGAATTTATGTGGCAACTTAACAATTCAAAAGATATCAAAGTCATTGTGGATAATGAAGGAACGGTTGTTAATCTTGAAGATTTAATGCCATATCCATACTAATTTGGAGAAATATATGCAAAATATTAGATATGCAAATTTTGATGATTACGAATTGATATTGAGAATTGACGATTCAATATCAAAAAATAGATGGAAAACTTGGACAGATAACAAACAAGCCATATTTGCCTTTGATGACAACGAGTTTTTAGGATGGTTGCAATACAGCTATTTCATTGAGAAGTGGCCTTTTGTAAACAGACTTTATGTATTTGAAAAATTCCAAAACAACGGTGCAGGTACTGCTCTAATGAAATTTTGGGAAAGGGAAATGATTTCAAAAGGCGAAAACAGTCTTATGCTTTCAACAGAAAGTGACAACATAGGAGCACAACGCCTATATAGTCGTTTAGGTTATAAATGTGTTGGAGAGCTTAATTTACGAGAAGAAAACATCGAGTTAATTATGTTAAAGGATTTATTATGATTAGAGAAGCACAGCAAAATGATTTAGAACAAATTTTGAATTTGTATTTGGATTTGCACGAAAAAGAAATACCAAGTAATAACGAATAATTACGAAATACTTGGCAACATATAATTGTACAGATAAAACTGCTTTTATTCAGTGGATATAAGGAGTAATTTTGCATTATTTCACGCAAATTTAACACAAACTAAATAAATACTGAACTTAATAGATGTATTGTTACATAGAGGTGATGATATGTCTGTTTATAATATTTTATCTTTAGTCGGCGGACTTGCTATGTTCCTGTTTGGAATGAATTATATGGGTGTGTCGCTTGAAAAGCTCGGCGGCGGTAGATTTGAGTCCGTTCTCGAAAAAATGACTAACAGCAGAATTAAAGGTGTACTTCTCGGTGCAGGTGTTACTGCTGTAATTCAATCATCAAGCGCAGTCACGGTTATGGCTGTCGGATTTGTAAACTCATCAATTATGTCATTGCGTCAGGTTATCGGCATTATTATGGGTGCAAATATCGGTACAACGATTACAAGCTGGATACTTTCGCTTACAAGTATTGATTCGTCAAACATTTTTGTAAGCATGCTTAAGCCGTCATCTTTTACGCCGGTACTTGCTTTAATCGGCATAATTATGTTTATGACAGGCAAAAAGGATAAAAAGAAGGATGTTGGCTCGATTCTTTTAGGCTTTGCCATATTGATGTTCGGAATGGAAGCTATGAGCGATGCCGTTGAACCGCTTAAGAATGTGCCGGAGTTTACAAGCATATTAACAATGTTTTCAAATCCTATTCTCGGAGTGCTTGCAGGTGCAGTTCTTACAGCAGTAATTCAGTCGTCATCAGCGTCTGTCGGAATATTGCAGGCGTTGGCAGTCACCGGATCAATTACTGTTTCATCGGCATTTCCGATAATCCTCGGTCAAAATATCGGTACTTGTATTACCGCAATCATTTCATCAATCGGTACAAGCAAGAACGCCAAGCGAACCGCTGTTGTTCACCTCGCCTTTAATACAATCGGTGTTATTCTTGCGATGATTATTTTCTATGGTATAAATGCAGTATTCGGATTGCCGTTTGTTAAAGAATCTGTCAACGCAACGTATATCGCGATAATTCATACAGTCTTCAACCTGTTCTCAACAATAGTATTATTTCCGTTCGGTAAACAGCTTGAAAAGCTTGCGTGCATTATTATTCCGGATAAAGAAAACGATGAGGACAAAACTCTCATTGACGAAAGATTTTTGATGACTCCGTCATACGCTATTGACAAGGTTAAGGAGCAAGCAAATGACATGGGTGCCCTTGCCGTGAGCAATGTTAATTTATGCCTTGATTTGATTAAAAAGTATTCTCGCAGTAATGATGCAAAAATTGCAGAAAACGAAGCGCAATTAGACAAGCTTGAGGATGAGCTTGAGACATATCTTGTAAAAATCAGCTCGATGGATTTGAGTATTGACGACTCAATAAAGCTGTCAAAGCTTAATCATGCGATAACAAATTTTGAGCGTATCGGCGACTACGGTGTTAATATATTGAAAATAAAAAGAAGGATGCACGAAAGCCGTGTTCATTTTACAAACGACGCAAATCATGAGCTTGAGGTGATGAGCAGGGCAGTGCAGGATATTCTTAAAAGGTCGATTGATGCATTTGTCAATGATGATATTGATGCTGCACAGGAGATTGAGCCGTTAGAGCAGGTTATCAATAATCTTAAGGAGATCCTTCGTGCAAAGCACGCAAAAAGAATACAGCAGGGTGAATGTAGCGTTGAAAACGGAATGTTGTTTTTTGACATTGTTAATTCATTTGAAAGGATTGCCGACCACTGCTCAAATCTTGCAGTTTGCATAATCGAGCTTTCAAACGGAAGCTATCAAACTCATAGCTATTTGAAATCAGTCAAAAGCAGAAACAACAAAAGCTTCATGGAGCTTTTTGAAGAAAATCTCATAAAATATCAAGTGTAAACTAACAGTTATCTAATTAAGGAGTTCCATATTCATTTATGGTGCTCCTTAATTCATTATTGCAGTGAGGATTTTTCTTACAAAAAACGATTAAAAATTTATGCAAACTATATAAAAAATGATTGTACTGTATTTTATACTTGAATACATATACTTTATTCGATATAATACAATTGTGGAATTATTTTCCAATATCGTTTGGATTGGTGGCTTATCTAAATGGTAAAATAATACTTGTACAAGGAGGTAAATTTGTGAAAAATGTAATAAAAAAGGCATTGTGTGTTCTTTTGGCTTTTATGATGGTTTTGCCATCAATGGCAATTATAGATGGTTTAAGCAATAACGATACAGTAGTTGCTTATGCTGCTTCAAAAAAGAGCAAATCAAAGACAAGCGTTGCCAAACCCAAAATCCTTTCTGTAAAAGCTAAAGCAAGCAATTCATTGGATGTGAGCTTTAAAGCTGTTAGCAAGGTGAATGGTTATGAAATTTCTTATTCAACAAATAAGAAGTTCAAAAAGAAGACCACAAAGAAAGTTGTGGTTAAAATTACAAAAAAGAACAAGAAATCCAAGAAATTTACAAAGAGAATTTCAAAGCTCAAGAAAAACAAAAAATATTATGTAAGAGTTAGGGCGTATAAGGTTGTTAAAAAGAAGAAGGTTTATGGCAAGTATTCTTCTGTTAAAGCTGCAAAGGCCAAGAAAATTTCTAAGCCGGCAGTAGTGCAGCCTGTTACTGAACCAACAGTAACACAGCCTGTTACTGAACCAACAGTAACACAGCCGGAATTACCTGAGAAGCTTCCGGTAAATCCTTTAGTAAACACATCGTCAAACTCACAGGTTGTTACAGGCGAAATTCCTGCTAACCCGGCAACTGCACAGGTTGTTTATAATGTTGATGAAGCCACAAGATTTACAAAGGGTGAATGGACTAAGCTTCTTATTGAAAAAATTGGAGCGGATATAACCGAATATCAACAAGTATTTGGCTACTCATATTCTGATATTAACGGTAACGAAAATGCCGCTTACATTGAGGCTGCTCACAGCCTTGGTATTCTTCCTGAGTCAGCAGATCCGGGATATGATGCGAATAACGATGTTCCCGTATTCTATCCTCAAGAGTTGGCTACAAGGGAGTTTGCAGCGTATACAGCAGTTAAAGCTGCAGGTTTTGTTGCGAGCGATTCAGACATCATCAATTTTGCGGATGCTGCTTCAATCAAGAATATCAAAGAGGTGTCTGTTGCTGTAAAAAATGAGTTCCTTAATGCTTCAGGTGGTTCATTCAATCCAAATGCTGAAATGACAGGTACTGACAAAAACCAAATATTTGCAAAGTTAGATAATCTTAAAGCATCACTTAATATTGATAAGGAAAAGTTATACCAAAATATAACCTATTCTCCAAATGCGGAAGGTGCAAACTCAAGTGATTACACAGTAACAACTAATGCAGATCAGTCATTTACAGTTGCTATTCCTGAAACAGCCGGTAATTTCAAGGTTGGCGATGTAGTTATTCTTCCTGCAAATAACACATACATCACTGGCTTTCCAATTAAAGTAACTGCTGTATCAAGCAGTAACGGCAATTATACCATTACAGCAGTAACACCTGATATTGCAGAGGTTTATACAGGCATTGAGTATCAAGGTTATGGTACTCCTGATGTTAGTAAGATTCAGCCGGCAGAAGGTGTAAGCGTTGCTTATGATCCAAATGGTCTTGTTAATTCAGGCGGGGCTCAACAGTTTAAAATTGATACAGGTGATCAGTCGGTATCGGGATTTGGAAAAATCAGCCTCAATTTGGAGAAGAAATTGTCAGACAATTCAAAGCTTACCGGTTCAATTGAGGTTTCTGTTCCTGAAATTCGAGCAAGACTGAAGGCAAGTGTTGGTCTGTTTAGCGGAATTAAAATTGAAGATTTCCTTGTATCGGCAACAGAGAAGTTGAAGGTAACCGGTTCTTTGTCAGTTTCTTCACCAGATTCAAATGTTACTAAGGATTGGATTCTTACAAAGGTTCCTGTTCCTATCGGACCAACAGGTCTTTCTGTTGATTTTGTGATTTATGCGACAGTTTCGGCAGAAGGCGAAGTTTCAATTTCATATTCTATCGACTCTACACAAGGTCTTCAAATTGTAAACGGTACACCAAGATACATCACCTCTATAACTCACAATTTAGATAACATTTCTCTAAAGGGTGAGTTTAAGATCGGTCCGAAAATCAGCTTGGGATTATGGGCATTGAGTGTATTTAATATTGTTGGTATCGCAGCTGATCTCGGTTTGGGCGCAAATGCATCCTTAAATGTGCATCCGGATGTTACACCGACTCTTACATGTATCGCTGCAAATCTTTTTGTATATTTCTCAGTAGGCCTTGATGATGAATGCTTGGCAAGTAAAATAACTGAGTGGTTCAGTATCAAAGCATCAATAGATATACTTGATGATGAAAGCGGTGCATTCGCAAAATTACATTTTGAAAACGGTGTTAAGGTAGACGAGTGTACATATGGTTCCGGTTACTTTAGCGGTAGAATTGTCGAACGTCGTGGCAATGCAGTTATTGGAATACCGGGCGCAAGCGTCAATATTTATTCCGGAAATTCTTTTGTAGGCGTTATTTATTCGGATTCCGACGGTAAGTTTAAGACTGAGAATCTTCCGATAGGTGAATATCGAGTTGTTGTTTCGGCAACAGGATACAAGAGATATGTTTCAACAGAAACTATTTCCGTTGCAGGCGGTGTATCAATTCAACCTTATGAAATGACACCGAAAAACAGTGACGGAACAGGATTTGTTCAAGTTGTTGTTAACAATGCAGTAAATGGTGAAGCTATCGGAAATGTAGCTTATAAGGTATATCAGGGTTGGAATAACATAAATGGTGATGTTATTGCAAACGGCGAAGCGTCTAATGGTACATTTGACATTGAACTCCCGGTTGGAAACTTTACAATTTATGCAGAAGCAGAAGGTTTTTCTGCCTCAATAGTTAATGTCGCAGTTATTGAAGACGAAACCATAAATAAAACCATTACACTCAATCCTTATGATTCCTCACTTGAAGGTAAAATAAGGGTGGTTCTTAACTGGGGTGAAGAACCAAGCGACCTTGATTCTCATATGTACTACGGAAAAGCAAATTTAGATGGATTTGAGCATCATATGTACTTTGCTGTAAGAAACGATGAAGAGTATAATAGTGAAGTTTGTGATCTTGATACTGATGATGTAGATAGCTACGGTCCTGAAACAATAACTGTATTTGAAGTTGATCAGAATAGTAAATATTCCTATTTTGTGCATAATTACACGGATAAGAGTTATACGAATACAAAGAGGCTCAGTGAATCCGGTGCAACAATTAGAGTATTTTTTGGTAACGAATTAAGAGCAACCTTCTTTGTTCCTGCTGATACAGAAGGAACAGTATGGCATGTTTTTGATTACGATCCTTCTACAGATGCTATTATTCCGGTAAACGAAATGTATTATCAAAATTATGTTGAGGATGTAAACATTCGTGAAAGTGATTTTTCGGAATATAGTGATTTTTCAGAGTCCAATTCAGATTATTATGAATAATTCGGAATGTTTCGACTAATTACAAAAAACTAAGTAAAACTAAAGTAGCATTGGCAGTCCTTGGATTGCCAATGCTATAATTTAAGAGACAAATATGAGAACAAATAGTAATAAAAATAGTTTATTAAAAATTAGCCTTTTTGCAGCGGTATTATCAGTATTGCTTGTAGCTGCTTTTGTTGTTGATTGTGTGAATCTCAGCAGATATGAAAAGCAGCAGGCGATAATTGTTGAAAGTGATATCAAAAATTCTTCAGGTAAAACAGTAAAATATATCATTATTGAGTATTCACAAAATGATAAAAATTACAAAAAAGAAATCCATGTAGCTTCAAGAATAGGCAAGGGTGTCGGCAAAACACAGACTATTTATGTTAATCCGAATAATCCTGAAAAAATCATGTGGCTGAAAAAAACTGTGTTAAAGCTTGTGGCATCGTGTGTTTTGATGTTTATGTGTATAGCTATTCGCTCTAATAACAGGGTAAGAGAAAATGAATAAAAGAACGATCGCTATTTTATGCGTTATAGTTTTGTTGTTTACATCAATTGTTTCTGGATGTGCATCAAGAGAAGAAATTAAAGTAGATGTTATCAATAAAGAGATAGCTGATAGTGTGGAGTTTGTGAATAACACAGATAATATTGATGAGTATGGTGCCTATCAGCTTTCTTCTGATATGTATTCACATTCAAAACTTAATTTTGAATGTGCTGTTGAAAAGGATACATTTTACAAAATCAGTACATTAGTTTATTCGGATGATTTGAATTCTGTACACAAGGATGAAAAGGCAATTTTTTTTTCATCAAATATGCCAAATGAAATTAATGCTGAATATGTAACCTCAAATTCAATAAACTCCCCTACAATAACAAATGATGGCGAATATAGTTGGGAAGAAATTACGTTTTGTACATATAGCTATGATAATGAAACTTTATTATTTTCTTTACAGATTGGAAATGAAAGCAACGAGGTTAAAGGAAACCTGTATATTGATGAGATTACTGTAACCCCCATTAACAATGACAGTATTATTAGTTCTGATGACGGTAGTGTTGTTATGGCTTTTAATAATTCAGTTGATGACGATTTAGAAGCACTTGTTTGTTATGCTAATGCGCTGTCTAATTGCAGAAAAAGTATGGTTAACTTTGTAGGTGATGATTATACTTCCGGTAAAACTGTTTTTATAATCACACAAGATATTGAAGTGTTTGGTTTAGCAGGGACACCTATATATGTAGATAGTAAACAGTATGATTCGATTATTTCTTCTGCAAATTTTTATTTCAGAAAAAATAAATTTGATGATGTTTTGTTTGCCTTTGTTCATGAAATGAGCCATACTTTTGATAGGATCTGCGGTGAATGCGATGATAAACTGTGGCAGTTCGATTCAGAGGTGTTAGCAAGTACGAAAGCAATATTTGCATTATCTGATAATGGTTTATCATATTCAAATGATGATGTGTTTCTGCTGTTTAAATCATATAATACCGAAGATAATAACGTATTCAGTGACGAATTTTTAACAAGAAAGCTGATTGAAATTGCATATAGAGATGGTTGGAATGTATTTTCAAGCGTGATTAAGCGCTTTGGAAAAATAAATCCGTCAGATGTTGATACAGCTAAGAAAAAATTTGACAAATTTGTTGAAATCTACAATAGCATAACAAATACTCGATTTGAAAATAATTTTACAAAAAAAGAATGGAATATGATTTATAGTTATTATTCAATACAACAATAGTAAATTTTGGCAGCAGGCTGTGGTAACGCATTGACCTGCTGTTTTTTCTTTTATATCAAAATTTTTGCTTTTTTTAAATTACTGTTGTATAATATA
>CAMGDK010000063.1 GCA_946042285.1 uncultured Clostridia bacterium
TAATATCTTTAACAGAGTGAAGCTCTCCTTCATTGAAGACGGCAGTTGAAGAAACGCCTGCCCTCTCACCTTCGTTCAATACCAAATAACCTTGTTTTAATGTATTAATTTTTGAATGAAATGAATTTGAACATGCATTCTCAATAATATATTCAAATTCCCTTTCACTTATGATGATACAGCTGTCATTACAGTAATTTATCAAATCACCAAAGGAATTAAAGAAGAAGGGCTTTGCTTCAACATAAACAATTAACGGCTTTAGCTTTCTTATTCTTATTTCTGTAATTCTTTCTCTTACAGCATAAGGTATTGAGCTGAGCAACGAACAAATACTGTTTGGAAACAGATAATAGTATTTTGATAAATTGTCCATAAAATTATCACCGTTACATTTTATGAATTAAATTTTTCAAATATAACAGTTTAATGTTGAATTGCGCATATAAATATGTTATATTAAAAATATATTTTTTTTAGTATGGAGATAGTAATGAAAACGAATAATTTTGAAATTAAAACAACAAGAATGTTGAATGGTGAAACAGTTGCCTATTTAGTGTCTTTTTCACTTTCCTTTTTTATGCTTGTTTCGATAAAGCAGATTTTTAAGGTTTTTGTTCAACTTGATGCATCAGTAAGCTGTCTTATAGCATTTATTGCTGCAAGCGTACTGTCTTATCTTCTTGAAAGAAGATTTGTTTTTAGGAAAAAGGTGCTTTCCTCAAACATAAAGCAAGTGATTATGCTTGTAATCAGAGCCGCAGTAAATTTCGGCTTTTATAAATTATGCATGTTCGGTTTTACGGATTTACTGAATATGCCTATCACGTTTTCTTGGATGCTCGCTATTTTGATGTCGTTCATGTTTAACTATTTCTTTGACAGAACATTGCTTTTTGATTGCGATTATCGACCTGAGACTGTTAAAAAATCAAGGTTATACAAGGCTTTTTACAGTAATAAATATGTTGTTCTTTCATTTGTGTTCGCCTTTGTTGCCATATCAATTATATATTTGATATTCTCTGTTTTTCCGTTTGGCGATAATACAGTAATGAGAATGGATCTTTACCATCAATACGGTCCGCTTTTTGCCGAATTGTACGACAGAGTCGTTAACCACCAAAGCTTTCTTTATTCATGGACATCCGGTGGCGGAACAAGCTTTCTCGGTAACTACTTTAATTATTTGTCAAGTCCGTTGACCATATTGATTTTCTTGTTTGATAAAGAAGATATTTCATTTGCTATTTCGTTTATTGTCGCTGTAAAATGCATTCTCAGTGCAACAACATTCGCTTATTATTTAAAAAAATCAATCGGAAAAAATGATGTATATATTTCAGCGTTTGGTGTTTTGTATGCCTTTTGTGCATATTTCCTTGCATACTACTGGAATGTTATGTGGCTTGATGCCATGTTTGTACTTCCTCTTCTTGCGCTTGGAATTGAAAACATTGTAAAAAACGGTAATGCAAAGCTTTACATTGCTTCTTTAACCTATATCATATTGGCAAACTATTATATGGGTTACATGATGTGTATTTTTGCAGTAATATACTTCTTGGTATTCCTTTGTATAGCTCCTGCTAAATATAAAAAAACTATCAATCCTCAGCTTCAATTCAAAAATAAGTATTCTGTTAAAGCCTTAATGAATAACGGAGCATTTAATAGTGTATTTAAATTCGGAGTTTCAAGTATTATATGCGGCTTATTATGTGCCGTTTCTTTGATACCTGTATATTTTATTCTCAAAGGATGCTCTGCAACATCAGGTAGCTTCCCTACCTCGTTTACCTCGTATTTCCCGTTATTTGATTTCATAACATCGCATTTTGCGGGAATGCAGGAGACGATAAGAAGCAGTGGTGACGATGTATTACCAAATGTATATTGCGGTGTGTTGTCAATATTACTGCTACCGTTATTTGTCATAAATAAGAAGATAAGCATTAAGGAAAAAGCAGGCTACATTCTTTTGTTGATTTTAATGGTATTCTTCTTTGACAATAACTGTGCTAATTACATTTGGCACGGCTTACACTTCCCTAACGATTTGCCTTACAGATTTTCATTCATGTACTCCTTTATTCTTCTTATCATTGGATATAAGACATTAGTGAAATTCAACGGAATTGATGTTAAGGACATTGGTTATGTAGGCTTGGCGTGGGTATTTATTGTCTTAGTTGCCCAAAAGCTTACTAACACAAAAATGACAGAATATACTGTATATGTTACACTTGCATTCGTAATTATTTGGACTGCTTTTCTTACACTTTCAAAAAAGAACTTGCTTCGTAAGTCGTTGAAAAGCACAATGATAATTGTATTTATTCTTTGCGAAATCATTGCATCTGACTCGTTTGTGCTTAAAATAACTCAATCGAATGAGGATTACAAAAGTAAATATGACACATACACAGAAGCAATAGACTATATAAAGGACAGCGACGAAGGATTTTATAAGACAGAGCTATGCTACCTTGATACAAGAATGGATCCTTGCTATTACGGATACGAAGGAATGTCTATTTTCTCATCAATGGCTTATGAATCGT
Organism: uncultured Clostridia bacterium; assembly: GCA_946042285.1. GTDB lineage: Bacteria > Bacillota > Clostridia > Oscillospirales > Acutalibacteraceae > Eubacterium_R. Next base: position 2,568 of record CAMGDK010000063.1, read on the forward strand.
ATTCAGGAGTCCAGAAGAATTTAGGTATGTTCGGTAATTTGATTAACAGCTACACATATAACACTCAAACGCCTGTTTACAACATGATGTTCAATCTAAAATATTTAATCCAAACAAGCGTTAGCCTACCTCCGTCTGACAATCTGTATCAAAAGCTATATACTACATCTGACGGTGAGAGTAATGTGTACCAAAATAAGTTTTATCTTCCTATTGCCTATTGCGTAAATCAGGAGATTGATGATTGGGTAACGGAAAATGATAATCCTTTCGAAATTCAAAGTGATTTTGTAAAGCTTTCAACAGGAATTGACAAGGATGTCTTTGTTGCTCCCGAATTTAATTCTACAGATTTTGATGAGGTTTCCGGTGATGATGTTAGCGAAAACGGAAGCTATTGGGTTTCAAAGAATTCAACTGACTCGACATACGGAAATTGTGATATAACCTTAACTGCGAAGACTTCCGGTAATTTCTTTATTTATGTTTCATCAAATGATATTAAAAACATTGAAGTAAATTCAGACAAGGTTGCCTCTCATGTACAAAGCATTGAAGAACCGTATATTCTTGATGTCGGCTATCATGATGCCGGTGATGAAATTGTTGTTTCAATAGATGCCGGTTCAATGGAGGATGTTTCGGAAAGCTATTATAATTTCTATGCTTATAGCCTCGACGAAGCCGTATTTAATGAAGCCTACCAAAAACTAAATACCTGTTCGATGGATGTTGCTTCACATAGTGATACAACAATTGAAGGTACAATTAATTGTAAGGAAGATAGTTATATTTACTCCTCTATCCCCTATGATGATGGTTGGAAAATTTATATAGACGGTGAAGAGGCTGAAACATTTGAGGTTGGCACTGCGATGCTTGCAACAACCATTAAACCGGGTGAGCATGAAATTGTCTTTAAATATTCTCCTAAGGGTATAATTATAGGTAGCTTAATTTCTGCAGTTACTATGTTTGGATTAGGTGCTTATACCGTTTTAAGCAAAAAAGTAAACAAATCAACAAGAAGAAAAAATGAAGAAATTGTTGATTAGTAAAAAATAATCCTATTGGTTAAATTTACTGTTTACTTTAACCTGTCGATGATGTAAAATAGTCGTGATAAATCAAAGAGGAGACATATAAAGTATGGCAAGACAAACAACAAACATTAACTCTATTCCTATCGGTCCACTCGGTATTATCGGTATGCCCGGTTGCGAGGAGCTTACAGACAAAATTGACAAGTACCTTGTTAAATGGAGAAAGACTCAAGCGCAGGAGCATGCGGAAAGCATTGCATTTTTTGGCTATCAAAGAGATACCTACAAGATCGATGTCTCAATTCCTCGTTTCGGAAGCGGTGAAGGCAAGGGCGTAATAAATGAAACCGTTCGCGGTTATGATATTTATATTATTGCCGATGTATTTAATTACAGCTGCACATATAAAATGTATGGCATGACAGTGCCGAAATCTCCCGATGATCACTTTGCTGATTTAAAGAGAGTAATTGCCGCACTCTCTTCGAAGCCGAAAAGAGTTTCTGTAATTATGCCTATGCTTTATGAGGGCAGACAGCACAAGAGAAGTGCTCGTGAATCTCTTGACTGTGCTATGGCTTTAAGGGAATTGGTTGATTTGGGTGTCGATAATATTATTACATTTGATGCGCACGATCAAAGAGTACAGAATGCTATTCCCGATCAGTCGTTCGAAAATGTAATGCCAACATATCAAATGATTAAAGCACTTGTTAATAACGTCGATGACTTAAAGGTTGATAAAGATCATTTAATGGTTATTTCACCTGATGAGGGTGCTCTTCACAGATGTATTTATTTTGCTACGCAGCTTGGCATCAACCTCGGTATGTTCTATAAAAGAAGAGATTACACAAAGGTTATTAACGGCAGAAATCCAATCGTTGAGCATCAGTATTTAGGCGATTCTGTTGAAGGAAAGGATATTATCATCGTTGATGACATGATTTCTTCCGGTGAGTCAATGCTTGAGGTTGCAATGAAGCTTAAGAATCTCGGTTGTAACAGAATTTTCGTTTGCACCACATTCGGTCTTTTCTGTAACGGTCTTGAAACATTTGATAAGGCTTATGAAGACGGTGTGTTTTACAGAGTGTTCACTACTAACGGTGTATATCAAACACCTGAGCTTCTTAACAGAGAATGGTATGTAAGCGTTGAATTGTCAAAATATACTGCATACTTTATTGATACTCTTAATCACGATATGTCTGTATCAACACTTCTTGATTCTTCGGCTAAAATCAACAAAATCTTAACTGAAAAAGGTTTGAAAGGATAAAAATTATGGCTATTAAAAAATTGTCTAAGGGACAGCTTGCCGGTGTTATCATCGCAGCAATATTAGTTGTCGTTATCGCCGCAGGCGGAGTTTTCTGCATAGCAACAAAGCAAAATCCTGTTGATGCAATTTCTTCTGTTTTTTCTTCTAACGAAGACAAGCTTATCGGCAAGTGGCAGAGTCAATCATCTCCGGGACTTTCGGCTTATGTTTTCTACGATGACGGAACATACGATTCATATCTTTCAACTGTTAATTTTTCTGGAAATTATGTAGTTAAAGGATCGAAGCTGACTCTTATCAATCCCGAAACAAATAAGGAAGTACATTATAAATATAAGGTATCGGGTAAGGTTCTTACTCTTACTCTGCTTAATCAGGACGGTACCTCTGACGAGGACGACATAAGCAAATATGATTCTGTTGATGAGCTTGATCAAAAAACATTGTCCGATTTAATCGGTGAGCTTGCAGAAGACAAAAATTCGGAAAATAAAGAATAAACAAAAAAGGGACAATCAATTATTGATTGTCCCTTTTTTGTATAATTTATATTAATCCTTCATATACATTACCAAGGATGGTGAAAGCATTGATTGGTAATGTAGAAAGAAGAAGTGTTGAGCTCGCCCACTACATAATTGAAACAAAATCCACTGTAAGAGCCACTGCAGCTGTGTTTGGAATAAGTAAGTCAACAGTTCACAATGATGTGACAAAACGGCTTGAAATCGCAAACCCGATGCTGTATAAGCAGGTAAAGGCAGTTCTTGAAGAAAACAAAGCCGAGAGGCATATTCGCGGTGGATTGGCTACAAAAGAAAAATATAATAAGCTTAAAAAATGTTGATTTATATTTACTTTAATGCTATTATGTTAACATAATACGTTAAGGAGAATTATTATGAACATAGGTTTTATCGGTTGCGGAAATATGGCTTCTGCAATAATCAAAGGCATAAAGTCAAATAATGACCTCAATCAAAACATTTATGTGTATGATATTTACCCACCTGCTATTGAGAGGTGTGTTAATAATTTCGGTTGTATCAGCTGTAATGATGAAAACAATGTTGTTTTAAGCTCGGATATTGTATTTCTTGCTGTTAAGCCAAATATTTTGTCAAGTGTGATAGAAAAGATTTCTGCAGATGTAATGGAAAAACAACCGTTGATAATATCTATCGCTGCAGGTAAAAGCATTGATTTTATTGCAGATTGCTTTAACTGCGATTGTCCGATTGTAAGAGTAATGCCAAATATCAATGCTCAGGTCGGTGAAGCTATTTCTGCATATTGCCATAATTCCTTTGTAAATGAAAACGATTTATTAACTGTGGAAGCGTTATTAAGCTGTACCGGCAAGGTCTTATATCTTGATGAAGACTTCTTCCCTCTTTTCGGCGTAATCGGAGGTTGTAGTCCTGCGTTTGTTTATATGTTCATTGATTCGTTAGCAAGAGCTGCAGTTAAAAACGGAATGAAGAAAGCAGATGCATTAAAAATATCTGCACAGGCAGTATATGGCAGTGCAAAAATGATTCTTGAAAGCGACAAGCATCCTTGGGAATTGGTGGATAATGTTTGCTCACCCGGCGGTACTACTATTGAGGGTGTTACTTCGCTTCAGGCTGACGGCTTTGAATCTGCAATTCAAAACGCTGTTGACAGAGCATTAAATAAAGATAAAAGACTATAAAAAGAGCTCGGAGTAATCCGAGCTCTTAATGCATTTACATATACTTTTTGATTTGTTCAACCATATCGGTTTTTTCCCATGAAACTCCGAGATCCTCTCTACCCATGTGACCGTAAGCTGCAACATTATTGTAAATCGGCTTTCTGAGATCAAGCTTATCAATAATTGCCGAAGGTCTTAAATCGAACACCTTTGAAACAATTTCACTGATTTCTTCATCAGTCTTAACACCTGTACCGAAAGTATCAATCATGATTGATACAGGCTTTGCTACACCGATAGCATAAGCAAGCTCAACCTCGCACTTTGAAGCAAGACCTGATGCTACGATATTCTTTGCAACCCAACGAGCAGCATAAGCAGCACTTCTGTCAACCTTTGTTGGATCCTTACCGCTGAATGCTCCGCCGCCGTGACGAGCGTATCCGCCGTATGTATCAACTATAATTTTTCTTCCGGTAAGACCTGAGTCGCCGTTAGGACCACCGATAACAAATCTACCTGTTGGGTTGACAAAGTATGTAACATCATCGTCCATAAGCTCGGCAGGAATTGTTGTTTTGATTACATTTTCAATAATATCCTCACGAAGCTTGTTGAGCTCTACATCGGCACTGTGCTGACTTGATACAACAACTGTTTTAACTTTAACAGGCTTGCCATCATCATATTCAACAGTAACCTGTGTTTTGCCGTCAGGATAAAGGTATGGTAGAGTACCGTTTTCTCTAACCTCGGTAAGCTTAAGAGCAAGCTTATGTGCAAGGCTGATCGGAAGAGGCATCAACTCTTCTGTTTCGTCACAGGCATAGCCGAACATCATACCCTGATCTCCGGCACCGTTAAGATTAAATTCGTCTTCCTCGCTGTTTTTAAGCTCGTAGGACTTATCTACACCCATTGCTATATCGGTGGATTGCTTGTCAATTGCGGTTAATACAGCGCATGTGTTACCGTTAAAGCCTTTCTTATCATCGTCATAGCCGATATTGCAGACAACCTTACGAACAATTGCAGGAATATCTACCTGCGCTTTTGTTGTGATTTCACCCATTACCATAACCTGTCCTGTTGTGCAAGTTGTTTCACAGGCAACACGACTCATAGGATCTTGTTTAATCATTTCATCAAGAATACTATCAGAAATTTGATCGCAAATCTTATCCGGATGTCCCTTAGTTACAGATTCACTGGTGAATAAGAATTTTGACATGTTACATAACCTCTCTTTCATAAAAAAAGCACACGGACCAAGCGTGTGCACTTAATCCTCATCAGCGGTCAAGCCTCAGGTATTAGCACCTTACAAATGCAGGTTGCTGTGGAATCACAGGGCCTGTCCCTCATCCACTCTTGATAAAGAATTATTATTTCTTTGCAATAATAATACATCATTAACCTCGTAAAGTCAACAGGTATTTGTCTGTCTCTTATACACATCTCCGAGCCCACGAGACAAGAGGCAATC
>CAMGDK010000064.1 GCA_946042285.1 uncultured Clostridia bacterium
TGGGCTCGGAGATGTGTATAAGAGACAGGTTCTTGATCTTGCTGTCGGTGTTATCATCGGTGCTGCATTTAAGGATATTGTAACATCACTTACTGACAATATTCTTCAGCCGATTATCAACCTTATCGGTGCTGCGGAGCTTGCAGGTTCAATTCAAATCGGAAGCAATCCTAACAACCTTCTCAATTACGGTGCTTTCATTTCTGCAGTAATTAACTTTATCATCATGGCATTTGTTATTTTCTGCATAGTTAAGGCTGTTAACAAAGCTATGAGCTTGGGCAAAAAGGAAGAGCCGGCAGAGGAACCTACAACAAAAATTTGCCCGTTTTGTAAGAGCGAAATTCCTATTGATGCAGTTAAGTGCGCTCACTGCGCGTCAGAGCTTCCTGAGGAAGAGTAATACATACATGTTAAGTGCTAACGAAAAAGGGGTAAGCTATGCAAATTAAAGAGTATCATTTTCCGTCTGCAACCGGTGTGTGCGAGATTTACGGTAATGTTTACACTGCGGATGACGGACAATATAATGCAGTTCTTGTTATTCATCACGGTATGGCAGAGCATCAAGAAAGATATATTGATTTTATCAATTATTTAACGTCAAACGGCTTTTGTGTTTATATGAATGACATGGCAAATCACGGAAGGTCAAATCAAGACTATTCACTTACAGGATATTTTGGCGAAAAGGATGGTTACAAGGCACTTGTTGAGGACCTTAACACCACCTTTAAAAAGGCAAAGGAGGAAAATCCTGACAAAAAGATATTTGTTATGGGACATTCTATGGGATCCTTCATTACCCGTTGCTTTACTGCATGGCATAACGATGCCGGATTTGAAGCAGCGATTTACATGGGTACGGGAGGCACAAATCCTATGGCTGCATTAGGCGACAGGGTTAGCGGTCTTGTTGCAAAAATTAAAGGATGCTCAAGCAAAAGCAAGCTGTTGGATTCAATGGCATTCGGCTCATACAACAAGCAGTTTGAGGGCAGAACTAATTACGATTGGTTAACTCGTGATACAAATATTGTTGACAAGTATATTGCAGACAGGTATTGCGGATTTCTTTTCTCTGCCCAAGGCATGAATGACCTTATTAAGCTTAATATAGCCGCAAATACTGATGAGTGGTATAAGGCAGTGCCCGATGTGCCGATTCTTTTGATTAGCGGTGACAAGGACCCGGTCGGTGATTATTCAAAGGGCATATTAGAGGTTGGAGAAAAGCTTAAAAAATCAGGTCACACAAAGGTTGATGTAAAGCTCTTTAAAAACGCTCGTCATGAGGTTTTGAACGAAATTAACAGACAGGATGTTTATGAGTATGTTAAAAACTTCCTGCAAAGCTATGTTTAAGATATAATAAAGAATCCTATTCTCGAATTGAGAATAGGATTTTTTTATCTGTTATTTAAAAGATGTGATAGTTTACAACAACACCGGCAAAAACAATTGAAACCATTGAAAGAAGCTTGATAAGAATATTTATCGAAGGTCCCGATGTGTCTTTGAACGGATCGCCGACAGTATCTCCTATAACGGCAGCCTTGTGAGCCTCGCTGCCCTTACCACCGAAATTGCCGCCTTCAATATATTTCTTTGCATTGTCCCAAGCACCGCCTGCGTTTGCCATGTAAATCGCCATTAAGAAGCCTGTTGCAGTAGCACCTGCAAGCATACCTATCACACCGTTGTAGCCAAGAATAATACCTGTTGCGATAGGAGTTACAATTGCAAGTATTGTAGGGAGTATCATTTCCTTAAGGCTTGCTCTTGTGCAAATATCTACACAGCTTGCATAATCAGCCTCAGCCTCACCCTTCATAAGCCCTTTGATTTCCTTGAACTGTCTTCTAACCTCAACAACGATACTTTGTGCCGCTCTGCCGACAGAATTCATAGTCAATGCCGCAAACACGAAAGGCAGGCATGCGCCTATAAACAATCCGATAAGCACCATAGGATTCATAATGCTGTCATTAATCACTATTTCCGGATCAATTGTCTTAATCTTTGATATATAAGATGCAATAAGCGCAAGCGCTGTGAGCGCCGCAGAGCCAATAGCAAATCCCTTACCGGTAGCGGCAGTTGTGTTGCCGAGAGAGTCAAGTGCGTCTGTTCTGTTTCTTACATCGCTTTCAAGACCTGCCATTTCGGCAATACCGCCGGCGTTGTCTGCAATAGGACCATAGGCGTCTGTTGCAAGAGTAATACCGAGTGTTGAAAGCATGCCTACTGCCGAAAGTGCAATACCGTATAATCCTAAATTAGTATCGCCGAATCCACCGGATGCTCCGAATGCAATAAGAATTGCAATAGCAACAATAACAACCGGAAGAGCAGTTGACATCATACCTAAGCCGATACCGCCTATCATAATCGTTGCAGATCCTGTCAATGATTTTTCGGCAAGCTTTTTTGTCGGCTTGTAGTTGTCGGATGTGAAATATTCGGTAAAGAAGCCGATTAGTACTCCGGCAACAAGACCTGCGATAATCGCAAAGTAGAAGCCGATATGCTCCTTGCCGAATACATAAAGCACAAGCGGAAGTGCTGCAACGGCAATTAAAACGGCAGATGTGTTTGTTCCTTTTCTAAGCGCCTTTAATAGCTTTGATTGCTCTGTGCTTTCACCTGTCCTGACAAGTAACGAGCCGAAAATGGATGTCACAACACCGATTGCCGCCATAGCCATTGGAATAGCCATTGCCTTGAAATCGCCGAATGCTACAACACCAAGAGCACATGCCGAAATAATTGAGCTTACATAAGACTCGTAAAGATCGGCACCCATGCCTGCAACATCACCTACATTATCGCCGACATTGTCTGCAATTACAGCAGGATTTCTCGGATCGTCCTCCGGAATGTCAGCCTCAACCTTACCTACAAGGTCGGCACCGACATCTGCTGCCTTTGTGTAGATACCGCCGCCTACACGCGCAAACAGTGCCATTGAAGATGCACCCATGCCGAATGTAAGCATTGTGGATGTTATTGTGCTTGCATCGAGCTTAAATCCAAGTTTAAGAATGAAATACCAAATTGATATGTCAAGCAAGCCGAGACCAACCACTGTGAAGCCCATAACCGAACCGGCTGAAAACGCAATGGTAAGTCCCTTGTTAAGACTTTTTCTGCATGCATTAGCAGTTCTTGCGTTTGCCCTTGTAGCTATATTCATACCGATGTAGCCCGAAAGACCGCTGAAGAAACCGCCTGTTACAAATGCGAAAGGCACAAACCAGGTTAAAAGCTTAAGAGCAGCCATAATGCAAAGAATTGCAAACATTCCTCCGAAGAAAACGAGCAGGATTTTGTACTGTCTGTTTAGATAAGCTGTTGCACCCGAACGGATAGAAGCACTGATTTTCTTCATTTTGTCGGTGCCTTCATCCTCCTTGAGTACTTTTGCTGCTTTTAACCCTGCAAAAACCAATGCAAGTATTGATCCTATGAGAGTAAACAAAGCAAGATAGTTTTCCATTATAATATCACCTCTTGATTAAATAATAAGTTATTTTGTTAAGTATGTCAAACGATTATTACTATTTTAACCTTTTTTAACCTAAATTGACGATAATGCGAATTTTAAAAAATCTTATTGACTATTCAAAAAATATGTGATATACTCAAACTGTAATATGTGTGATAGCACAGTGGACTACGGAGGTGATTCAATGGAAGGTAAGGCCATAATAAAGACTCAAAACCTGTCAAAGCACTATAAGGTCGGAAAAGAAAAAATTATTGCACTTGACAATGTTAGTATAGAAATTGAAAAGGGCAGTATTTGTGCAGTTCTCGGCACATCGGGTTCCGGTAAATCAACATTGCTGAATATGCTTGCAGGACTTGAAAAGCCGACATCGGGCACAGTTAAAATCGGGAAATACCGTATTGATAAGTTCAACGAGGAGCAGCTTGCGGTGTTTAGACAGCGATTTACAGGTTTTATTTTTCAATCCTATAATTTAATCAGCTCTATGACGGCACTTGAAAATGTTGCGTTACCGCTTGTGTTTAAAGGCGTAGATAAAGATGAGAGGGAAGCACATTCGATGGAAATGCTTAAGCTCGTCGGTCTTGAAAACAGATGTAATCATAAACCGTCGGAGATGAGCGGAGGTCAACAGCAAAGAGTCGGAATAGCAAGAGCGTTTGTCACTAATCCAAGGGTTATATTTGCTGACGAACCAACAGGAAACCTCGACAGTAAAACGACTCAAGAGGTAATGCAGCTTGTTACAGAGCTTGTACATAGCCAAAATCAAACACTTGTGCTTGTAACTCATGATTCAAGCGTAGCAGAGTTCGCTGATAATGTAGTAAACATTATCGACGGTAAAATTGTTGAAAAATTGTAATAGTTAGGAGAGTATGGAAATGAAAATAAGTAAATGCGTATTAAGTGTTATTATGTCTTTAATGATTGTTGCTTTGCCGCAAATTTATGCCTTTGCGTCAGAGGAAGCTAATCAAACAGCAAATGATGTCGTTTTGTTATGCGACGATGTTTCAGTCGATAATGCAAGCATAGCTCCGGGTAGCTTGTTTAAGCTGTCATTTAATCTTAAAAATTTGAGTAAAACACAAAATGTAAAAAATGTAAGCGTCAAGTTAAACGGCGGTGAAGCATTTAGTATTCAAAATGATGTTGATACTATATTCAAGGAATCAATAGCGAAAAACACAACTGTTCAGCTTTCAAAAAGCTTTTATTGTAATACAGCCGCTTTATCCGGAATGTATCCAATCAATATCAGTGCAAGCTATACATATTCTGTTGAAGGCGAAGAATATCAAGGCTCAACAGAGCTTAGCTATACCGTTAAGGTTACAAGGGCAGAGACTTCAACAAACAAGGTTGTCAGCACTCCTGTTCTTACTGCGTCATTTAACACAGGCAGTAAAAAGATTACACCGGGTGATACATTTAAGCTTAATTTTACACTTAGTAATACAAATAGTGAGCTTGATGTTAACAGCGTAAATATTCGTCTTTCGGGCGGAGAAGCATTTAATATAGTATCTGACACAGATGCTCTTTACAAAGAAAGCATTACGAAGAATTCATATGCAAACTTTTCAAAAACTCTTGAATGCTCAAAATCAACTCAAGCAGGTATGCATCCTGTCACGGTTAGCGTATCATACGAATATTTAGATAACGGAGAAAAGCAGCAGGGTAGTTGTGAATTCACATTCAGCATTAAAACATCAAATGCTCATACAACAAGGTCTTCGGTTAAACTAACACCTCAGCTCATAGTTTCAGGCTTTTCCTATGGTGGCAATGATATAACAGGTGGAGATAATTTTACACTCAGCTTTTCGGTGAAAAACAATTCAGAGTCAGTGAAGATTCAAAATGTAGTAGTAAAGCTTGTAGGAGGAGAGAGCTTTGTCGTTGCGGACGGAACAGACACACTTTATTTAAAGTCTATCGAAGCAAACAAATCAGTTACACTCAGCAAAAGCTTTAGGTGTTTGCCTTCGGCAATGTCGGGCGTATATCCGATCAGTGCATCTGTTTCATACGAGTATATTGAGGATTCACAAAAGCAAACTGCAAATTCGGAGCTTACAATGAGTGTTCCTGTTGTTCAGCCTGACAGAGTGACAATTCAATCGGTAGAGCTTTCGGAAAAAACAATAACCGTAAATGAAGAAAATGATTGCGGCTTCAGCATTATCAATAGCGGTCAGACTAAACTTGCAAACGGCAGAGTAAGGCTTATAGACGAAAATTCAAAGGAGTTAGCTTCAGCGTTTATCGGAAATATTGAGCCCGGCTCACAATATACAAGCAACTACAATCTTCCGGTAACATTTGAGGAGATTGGCACAAAGAAGCTTACACTTGTATTTGAATATGAAAATGAAAACACTGAGAAGAAAACTGTTGAATATAATTTTAATCTAACAGTTGAAGAATATTTTGATCCTTATGAGGATGTAGTTGATGATAACGAAATTCCCGAAGAAAGCTTAACGAGCTTGTCCAAGGGTAAAATTATTGCGATAGGAGCAGGTGGAGCCGTCGGAATTGCAGTGGTTATACTTATCGTTAAAAAGGCTGTTAAGAAAAAGAAAGTAAAGAAAGGCAGTGAAATCTTAGATGAAGAGATCTGATCTTTTTTTCATGGCGATACAAAACCTTAAAAACCGTAAGACAAGAACCATTCTTACGATTATTGGTGTGATTATCGGAACATGCTCAATTGTAATTATGGTGTCAATCGGAGTAGGTATTGACAAAACAATTACATCGCAATACGATTCAAGCGCAACCTTAAGTAAAATTGCAGTTTACGGTGCTTTTGACGAAGATGGCAACGATACGGGAATGCAGCTTGATGACAGTGCGGTTGAGCATTTTAGAACAATAAAAAATGTCAAAGCGGTTTTTCCGTGCTTTGACGCTTCAAGCTATGTCGAAATAAAAAGAGGAAAGTATACATACAATTATTCAATCAAAGCAGTAGATTTCGATTTGATGAAGGTAGCCGGATATACTCTAAACAGTGGGGCGTTTGAAAATGCAGACAAGAGAAATAATGTATTTTTCGGTGAAAATGCCGTAACCGGATTTTATGATTCACAGGGTAATTCCGCAAAATACAAGTATGACGAAAACTATAAAATATCTGAAAGTGAAATTGATTACGAAAAAGACAGCTTCACTATATCTCCGAAGATAGAATCCTATGATGACACCGGCGCAGTCTATACCGTTCAATCGACACAGTTTTCACCTAAAAAGATTAAATGTGCAGGTGTAATTAAGAATGACAATAGTATAGATTATGATAGTGGTAGTGCAATCTATATTGATAAGTCTTATGCTTTGGAGCTTATGAAGCAAAGTAAGCTTGCAAGCGGCGGTAAAAAAGAAAAATTTGCTTATTCAGAGATAAATGTATATGTGGACGGATTGAAGAATGTACCTGAGGTGAAAAAATCTATTCAGGATCTTGGCTTTTCTTGCAACTCTGATGATGAATCGCTTGAAAGAACAAAGAAGGTAATGAAGGTTGTTCAGCTCATTTTAGGTGCTATCGGTGCAGTTTCCATGTTTGTAGCAGCATTTGGTATCAGTAATACAATGGTAATGTCTGTTTACGAAAGAACAAAGGAAATCGGCATCATGAAGGTGCTTGGCTGCAATATAAAGGATATTAAAGCATTATTTCTTTACGAAGCAGGAACAATCGGTTTGATTGGTGGTTCGATAGGAATGATAATCAGCTATATTCTATCAATTACAGCTAACATAGTCGCCCGAGCGGTTGCAAAAAGAATGGAGCTTGGTGATGATATTACTGTTTGTGTTTCATCAATTCCTATTTGGCTTGCAGCTTTAGGGATACTGTTTTCTCTTTCGGTAGGTGTAATAGCCGGTCTTGCACCTGCAAGGCGTTCTGTAAAGGTTAGCGCGCTCACTGCAATACACAATGAATAATAAACAAGCGATAGAGATGATTTCTCACCTCTATCGCTTGTTTATATTACTTTATAAGCTTTATTCACAAATCAAAAGTCCGTAGCCTTTGCCTCTTTTATAGATAATCTTTGTCTTGCCGTCTGCACCGAGATAAACAAAGAAATTGTGACCGAGCATTTCCATTTGAACTATTGCTTCATCATCTGTCATCATATTGAGATTGACAGTTTTCTTTCTTTTAATTTCAACCGTTGAAGCATCAAAATCTTCAAAATTATCCATCGAAATCTCTTCCTCAAGCGGTGCAAATGCGTCTGCAAGCTCGTCAATACCGCCTTTTCTTTTTTTGTCAACAAGATGAGTCTTAAGCTTTCTGAGCTTCCTTTTAAGGTCATCTACTGCCATATCAACAACAGGTTCAATTCTTTGCGCAGTTGCTTCACCTCTAATAAATGAGCCGACATTTATAACTGTAATGTCACATTTAT
>CAMGDK010000065.1 GCA_946042285.1 uncultured Clostridia bacterium
AATTATTTATTATTTATTAACTTTCCCTTCTTCTTGTTAACGGGAAACAGTCTTTTGGTAACAATTATATCATCATATGTTTTTTTAGCTCTGATTTGAATCCAAAATCTTTTATCACAGCTTTCGCATATTCCGGCATTTTTAAAGGTGTTGTTCAAGAATTCATATTTGTTGACAGGTACCACCCTTCCTTTACATGAAGGGCAAATTAACTCCTGTTTATTTATATCAAAATCATTACAAACCGGATTGCTGATAAAATAATTTTTAAATGTCAATCGCTCAAAAAAATCGAAATCACATTTAACAACATAGCCATTAAACCTTTTCTCATCAAATACCTTTTTGAAGCACCTTGCAGTTACATAACAATCATCAAGCGCTCTGTGAAAGCTTATATCGTCAATGTTTATTCCAAACGCCTCGGCACAATTGGTAAGCCCGATTTGATTCATATTATCAGGCAATCCCTCAATAAAGCTCATGCAGTATTTTTGTGCATCTGCATACTTTTTCATAAATTCAATTGTAGATGTACCTTTAAATTTTTTAAAATTGCTAATCAATGTATGCAAATCACTATTTGACCAACTAAGGAATACATTATCATCGTTACCGCACCAACGAGAAAAATCATTGAAGGCATCGTTAAAATCAACACCCTTTTCCCTAATCTCCTCGATGGTTATATGAGTAAGCTTTTTAAATCGGGAGCCAAGCTTTCGCGATAAACGCGGCTTAATCAATTGCTTAAATGAATCAACAACCTCAAGATTCGAATTGAGCTTAAGCGCTCCGATTTCGATAATCTCATTTATCCCTTTTTTAGTTTTATAGTTGTATGCATTATTCCATTCAAGATCAAAAATAATATAATTCATATTCTTCCACTGTAAAAAAAATTAACCTTGCACAAGCAAGGTTAATTATCTTAATTCTTATCCTATAAACAAAAATACAAGAAATGCTGCAAGAACTATAATAAAGAATAACACAATCAACCATTTTGTAATTCTCTCAAGCTTTGCTTCAATAGTTCTGCCCTTTGACTTACCGAGGAATGTTTCAGCACCACCGGCAATTGCGCCTGAAAGGTTCTGTGAACGGCCCTCTTGCATAAGTACAACGATTGTTATAATAATAGATGCAATAATCAAAACTGCACCGAAAATATAATGATACCAAAGCATAGTATTTCCTCCACTGCGTTAAATTACTTATGGATTATATCACACAAATACTTATAATGCAAGTGTTTTTTTATTTATTATCTAAAAAGTGAGCTGTTCTGCATTATCAGCTTCGCCGGGTAATGCACCTGCAGCAGGTAAATTTTTCGCTCTAAAGCGCCAAGCCTTTTCAAATTCACCCTCTTGATAAAGATGAACCGATGTAACCTTTTGCGTCTTCTTAAGCTTCATGGCAGCAACACCCTGTGAATCCTTTGTTGATTTAGGTGTAATAACCGCAGTATTCACAAGAAGCATTTTTCCGCCTGAGGAGCACAAAACAAGTTCCGTGTCCTCCTTTATATACAAGGCTTGGGCAAGCTGAGATTTGTTGCTGTACGCATTTATAAGCTTCTTTCTGTTTGTCTTGGTAGCATAAGCGTTAATGTCAATTTTTGCAAGCTTTCCGTTTTCGAAAACAAATATCATATATCCGGAATACTCGCTCAAAACCGCCATATAAACAACTAACTCTCCTTCGTCCATATCAAGAAGAGAAGGAATGTAGTCACCAAGTACAGAAGCCTTTGTATCGGCGAGGTCATTCACCTTAGCCTTATATACTTGATTCATATTGGTAAAGAACAGCAATTCGTCTTTATTTGAACATTCGATTTCAGGAAGTAATGTGTCACCTTCCTTAATTTTTTGCTCACCGCTCAGTCTTAAATTAGCCGTCTTAATCTTTTTAAGATAACCGTGTGCAGAAAGGAACAGAGTAACAGGATAATCTGCAATCTCCTCGGTAGCGTCCTCAGAAAATTCCTCTATCTCGTAAAGGACCTCACTCTTTCTTCCGTTATCATACTTTTTAACCACCTCTTGAAGCTCATTTACAATGATTTTCTTCATTTTACCCTTGCTTGCAAGAGTTGCTTCAAGGTCTGAAATTTCGCCCTCAAGCAATTCAATATCTTTAATTCTCTTGAGGATATATTCCCTGTTAAGATGACGCAGCTTGATTTCAGCTACATATTCAGCCTGAACCTCATCAATACCAAATCCAATCATAAGGTTAGGTACAACCTCATTTTCGCTTTCTGTTTCTCTAACAATCTTAATTGCTTTATCAATATCAAGAAGTATTTTTGACAAGCCTTTAAGAAGATGCAGCTGACTGCGCTTTTTATCAAGATTATAGCTGATTCTTCTTCTAATGCACTCAAGTCTAAAATCAATCCACTCAAGCAAAATGGATTTTACACCTAAAACCATAGGTCTGCCTTTGATAAGCACATTAAAATTACAACTAAACGAGTCTTGAAGAGGTGTTATTTTGTACAGCTTTTGCATGAATTTATCGGGATCAATACCACGCTTAAGGTCAACAGTAATCTTCAAGCCTGACAAATCGGTTTCATCACGAATATCATTGATTTCTTTAATCTTGTTTGTCTTAACAAGCTCAACAATTTTGTCAATAACAGCCTCTGATGTCGTTGTTGACGGAATTTGAGTAATATCAATGCAATTGTATTTCTTATCATAGGAATACTTTGCACGAACCTTTACAGAGCCTCTTCCTGTTTCGTAAATTCGTTCAAATTCATCCTTATCATAAATAACATATCCGCCGCCGACAAAATCCGGTGCGCTCAATGTGTCGCTGATTACATGATCGGGATTTTTAAGCAAAGCAATAGTAGTGTCGCATATTTCTTTAAGATTAAACGATGCAATTGATGAAGCCATACCGGCAGCTATACCCGTTGTAACATTACAAAGAATTGACGGAAATGTTACAGGTAAAAGCTTTGGCTCCTTTGTAGTGTTGTCATAGTTATCCACAAAATCAACGGTGTCGGATTTAATATCATCAAAAAGCTCATGACAAATAGGTGCAAGCTTTGCCTCTGTGTAACGAGACGCTGCATACACCATGTTTTTGCTGTATGCCTTACCAAAGTTTCCTTTAGACTCGACATAGGGATAAAGAAGTGACTCGTTACCCCTCGAAAGTCTAATCATAGTTTCATAAATCGCAGCATCACCGTGAGGATTAAGCACCATGGTTCTGCCGACGATATTTGCACTCTTAACAGTACCTCCCTGTAAAAGTCCCATGTTGTACATTGTGTAAAGCAGCTTTCTGTGTGACGGCTTAAATCCGTCAATTTCAGGAATAGCACGAGAAAGTATAACACTCATGGCATAAGGCATAAAATTACTTTTAAGAGTATCGGAAATTATTTCATTCTTTACCTGACCGGCACCCTTAATATGAACATTGTCAGCAAGGGAATTATTCCTGCTTTCTATATCTTCTTTTCTTCTTTTAGCCAAATAAATCCCCTCCTTAGCTTACATCTGCAACATCAAGATACAGATGACCGAAATCAGAAATATATTCTTTTCTTCCCTCAAGGTTATCGCCCAAAAGCAAATCAAATATTTGCGATGTTCTTTCTGCTTCATCGGGAGTCACCTTAATCAAACGCCTTGTTGCAGGATTCATGGTAGTCAAAGCCATCATTTCAGCTTCGTTTTCACCAAGTCCTTTAGAACGCTGAACCTTGTACTTTTGATCTCCTATTTCTTTTTTTATTTCATCCATTTCAAGCTCGTTATATGCAAAATAGGTTTGATCCTTACAGGTGACCTCGTAAAGCGGTGATTCGGCAATATACACCTTACCCGCCTCTATAATTTTCGGCATAAGCCTGTAAATCATTGTCAGGACAAGCGTTCTAATGTGAAATCCATCAACGTCGGCATCGGTACAAATCAAAACCTTTGACCACTTAAGGTTGTCCATATCGAACATAGACAAATCCTTTGCCGCCTTGCTTTTAACCTCAACGCCGCATCCAAGCACTTTGATTAGGTCGGTAATTATTTCGTTTTTAAATATCTTATCGTAATCGGATTTAAGACAATTTAAAATTTTACCCCTTATCGGCATAATTGCCTGAAACGATGCATCTCTCGCCTGCTTACAGGCACCGAGCGCAGAGTCACCCTCAACAATAAATACTTCTCTTTCGTTAACATCCTTTGATCGACAGTCAACAAACTTTTGAATTCTGTTTGTCATGTCAACCTTTGTTTGAAGAGAGGTTTTTAATGACTTTCTTGTGTTTTCAGCCTTAACCCTTGCACGCATGTTGATAAGAACCTGATTGCAAATCTTATCGGCATCCATTTTATTCTCAATAAAATAAACCTCAAGCTGTTTGCGGAAGAAGTCAGTCATAGCCTCCTGAATGAACTTATTGGTAATAGCCTTTTTTGTCTGGTTTTCATAGGAGGTTTGTGTAGAGAAAGAAGAAACAACAAAAATAACACAATCCTCTACATCCTGAATATTGATTTGAGAATCGGTTTTAAGATATTTATTGTTAGCCTTTAGATAAGCGTTAATTTGATTTACAAAAGCGCTTCTAAATGCTTTTTCAGGGGCACCTCCATACTCAAGAAAGCTTGAGTTATGAAAATATTGCTTAAGCTGTTTTTTAAGAGAAAAGCAGATGGCAGCCTTAATTTTAAGCTTATACTCAGGCAAATCCTCTCTATCTCTGCCCTTTCTCTCACACTCCCAATACTGAGGTGTGGTAAAAGCGTTATCGGCAGAAAGCTCCTTGACATAATCCATAATACCGTCGTTATAGCGGTACTCAAATGTTTCAAACTTTGAAGCTGAAATCTGATTCTTAAGTATAAACTTTACTCCGTCATTAACAATAGCCTGTCTTTTAATCGTTTCCTGATAGTATTCAAGAGGGATATTTATGTCTGTGAACACAGCTAAGTCAGGCTTCCACTTAATTCGTGAGCCTGTATCCTTTTTATCGTATTTCTCCTTCGTAAGGCCGCCGATGTTTTCGCCTTTTTCAAAATGAAGAGTATATTTATATCCGCCGGTATGAATTTCTGCATCCATATACTCGGAAGCATACTGTGTAGCACAAAGTCCGAGACCGTTAAGACCGAGAGAAAACTCATAATTATCTCCGCCGTTTTCGTACTTACCGCCGGCGTACATTTCACAGAATACAAGCTCCCAGTTATATGCGTCTTCATTCTTATTGTAATCAACAGGAATACCTCTGCCGAAGTCCTGCACCTCTACCGAACCGTCTATGAAACGGGTAACAACAATTTTGTTACCGAAGCCCTCTCTTGCCTCGTCAATAGAGTTAGACATTATTTCAAATACAGAATGCTCACAGCCCTCAAGACCGTCAGAGCCGAAAATAACAGCAGGTCTTTTTCTGACTCTGTCCGCACCCTTTAAAGATTTAATGCTATCGTTACCATATTCTTGTTTTTTAGCCAAAACCATCCCTCCGAATTGAGTTCATACATTATGCTATTATATACTACATGTTGTGTTAAAGTCAAGAAAAAATAATAAATAGAGGAATTATCAAAGATATTATAAAATATAAAAGCCGGAATTATCATCTGTTTGATAACTCCGACTTATATTATATCGACATTTTTATTTAATATACAATTTCATGACCTGAGCTCTTGCTTTTTCTTCAAGTGAATCATCAAGCGGTTCTAATTCACATTTACCGTATCTGTTTTCAATAGCCTTTGAAATCAGCAAATCAGCAAGCTGAGGATTCTTCGGTAGGATTGGACCGTGAGAGTATGTGCCGAATGTGTTGTTGTAACGAACTCCCTCGGTTGAATCCTCACCGTTATTACCAAAGCCTTTAATAACCTTGCCTAACGGTTCAACTCCGTCTCCGAGATATGTTCTGCCGCTGTGATTCTCAAAGCCGACAACCTCTATACCCTCTTTTGTCTTAAAGGCATAGTTTCCAATCATTCTTTCCTCTCTGCCTTCGGTATAAAAATCAATAGCACCGATATAGTCAAGCATTTTACCGTCATAGGTTTTGTAATATTTACCAAGCATTTGATAACCGCCGCAAATGGCAAGCATGGCTGCTCCGTTGTTTATTGCCTTTGAAATTTGAACATCCTTTCCTCTTTTCAAATCATCGAGCAAAACATCCTGTTCAAAATCCTGACCGCCACCGATAAACAAAATATCATAGTCGTCTGCATTAAAGCTCTTTCCCATTGTGATTTGATCAACCAAAACATCAATGCTTCTTGCTTTAAGTCTTTGGGTAAGAGCAATGATATTTCCCCTGTCGCCATAGAGATTTAACATATCAGGATATAAATGAGCAATTCTAATTATCATTCCCAAAACTCCTTTCCTCCAAGTCTCTTAGCAATAATCGGTCTCATCGTCATCATTGATGTATATGTCGGTACGATATAAACATCTCTTTCTTCTTTTAAAGCAATGTCAAGAAGCTTGTTATAATTCTCGTTTTCAATCACTTCAATGCTTCTATCTCCTACGCCCTCATACTTCACTCTAATAGCCATATCATAGCAACGCTTGCCGGAAATATAAAGGTTTTTAACATTAGATTTTGAGAATATTCCGTTGAAATCAACATCCCAAATCCAGCTTACATCCCTACCGTCAGCGCCATTATCATTAAGGCTGATAAATAATGAAAAATCATCCTCAATAGATGAGAGAAAACTCATTGTTTGGCTGAAGCCTGCAGGATTTTTTACAAGAATAATATTGATTTTTCTTCCGTTAGCTTCAAACTGCTCCATTCTGCCGAATGCACCGTTAAACTGCTCAATTGCATCTATTACATTTTTTTCGTCTATTCCAAGAGCGGTTAAAGCTGCTGCGCAACCGATAGCGTTATAAACATTGTATGCTCCGCCTATATTAACTCTTATAATGTTCTTACTGCCGTTAAGATTTGCAACAACGATTGAATGATCCTGCTTTAGCTCGCTAATCTCATCAACCGAAAAATCGGGAACAGGTCGATAATATCCGCATTTTTTACAGAAATATCCGCCAAGATGTCCGTAGGTGTGATAGGTATAATCATACTCATGCTTGCAAAAAATACAATATTTTGCATCACTGACCTCTGACGGCTTTGAATCCTTATCAAAAGGAACGTTAACACCGAAGGTTACAACTTTATTAGGAATTTCCTTTGCTATTGAATATGTCAAAGAGCAATCTGCATTTAAGCATACGACTGCATTTGGTATATTTTTTACAGATTCTTTGATAGCATTTAATGTGTGAGTAACCTCACCGTACCTGTCAAGCTGATCACGAAATACATTCGTTACAAGAATAACATCGGCACAGATGTATCGTGAAACCTCCTTAAATGCATTTTCATCACATTCTATTATTGCATATTCCTTTTTGCACTTTCCAAGCAGTGTTGAATTCATGATAAAGGCAGCTGTTATACCTGTAATCAAATTAGCGCCGGATTTATTTATAAAATATGATTTACCGGATTTGATAAGACCTTCCTCAACAATTCTGCAGGAAGTGGTTTTACCGTTTGTTCCCGTAACAATTATAACCCTTGTATTTTTTGACAAATCTGTCAACACATTCCTTTTAACCTTTAACGCAACCTTACCGGGCATGGAGGTTGCACCTCTGCCCATTTTTTGAAGAATAAATGTTACGATTCTGCAAACAAGACAGCTAAAAAAAACTCTCAACAAATAACACCCCATTGAATATTACTTAACACAAAATAATTTTATAACACAGAAGCATTTAAGTCAACATAAAAATAAAAGAAGAAGGACTATCCTTCGTCTTTTCAGCGTGTAGAAAAAGTCAATTTACAGATTTCTACACGCTGGCAGACTTCGA
>CAMGDK010000066.1 GCA_946042285.1 uncultured Clostridia bacterium
GCCAGCCGACACGAAAGCCGGCTGCAAGCACCGATGTACCGACGCTGCCCTGCGCCCTGCCGTTGAAAACCTTAACCATAAATTCAATAAGCTCGTCATCTGTGTACTTATCCTGCGAATCGCTTTTAAAATAATAGAACGCCTCCTGAAGCTCTGCAAGAGTTGATTCCCAATCGTCCCGATCAATGTAAGGCGAGTCGCAAAATGCATAAATAAGCTTTGGCAAAATACCGCCCGAAAACTCTACTCTGCCCGAGTCCTTAAGAGCGTTCGTCCTGCATTCTATCAGCTCTTCAATTTCGCTGTCGCTTAAGGTTAAGCCATACTGCTCGCTAAACGCATTACATTCGCTCAGCTCCTGCCTTGCAGACTCAATCATCATTTGATTTTGTATATTCGATAAGCCAAGCTCGTTTTTCACTATGCATTCTCCCCTTAAAAAAGCGATGTTTTGCCATTATATCACTTTGATTTATATAAATCAACCGCAAATTTTATAATCATCATAATCCAAAAATTATATTCTTGATTTTTGCATAATCAAAGGTATAATATAGTTATAAGGTTGTTTTAGGAGGTGAAAGCAATGATCGATTTAGAAGAAACAATCTGCTTTTGCGGCGGCGTAACTGCAGGTGATATTAAAGCAGCTGTCGAGGCAGGCAACACTACTCTTGACGCTGTTAAGGCTGCAACAGGTGCATCAACGCATTGCGGCGGCTGTGAGCCGAGAGTTGAGGAGCTTATTGAGCAATTCAAATAATGCAAATAATAAACAAAAAAATGCTCGGGGATTTTACTCCCTGAGCATTTTTGCTTTTATGCTTATTAGTAATTTTCTTCGTGGATTTCAAAGAAAGACTGCGGATGAGCGCATACCGGACAAACTTCAGGTGCCTTTGTACCGACTACGATATGACCGCAGTTGCGACATTCCCAAACCTTAACCTCGCTCTTTTCAAATACCTGTGCAGTTTCAATATTCTTAAGAAGGGCACGGTATCTTTCCTCGTGGTGCTTCTCAATTTCCGCTACTGCTCTGAACTTTGCAGCAAGCTCCGGGAAGCCCTCCTTTTCAGCAGTTACCGCAAAGCCCTCGTACATATCTGTCCACTCATAATTTTCGCCGTCAGCGGCAGCCTTGAGGTTAGCAGGAGTGTCGCCAAGCTCTGCTAACTCCTTGAACCACATCTTTGCATGCTCTTTCTCATTATCAGCTGTCTTAAGGAAGAGAGCTGCCATTTGCTCATAGCCCTCCTTCTTTGCAACTGACGCAAAGTATGTATATTTGTTTCTCGCCTGACTTTCGCCTGCAAATGCCTCTTGAAGATTCTTTTCTGTTTGTGTTCCTGCGTATTTATTTGCCATGATTTTTTCCTCCTTATTTATGACAACTTTTTCAAAATCCGATGCCGGATGCTTGCATAACGGGCATATAAAATCATCCGGTAATTCCTCACCAACATATTCATATCCGCAAATAGAACAACGCCAAATTGTCTGTCCGTCATTTGCGGTGCCCACAGCCTGAGGCTTCGGTTTAATGTTTTCAAAATAGTATTCGTATGTAGCAGAGCGCTGATCGCTTAGCACCTCCATATCATCAATAGTGCCGACGAACATGGTGTGCGAGCCGAGGTCCTGAGTGCCGTTAACCGTAACGCTGATATATGCGTTAGTGCCTTTTGTGATATAACAAATTCCGTTTTCACATCTTGCATAATCGGTAAAGCCGTCAAACTTATTAACATCTCTGCCGGATTGAAAGCCGAACTGCTTAAACAAATCAAATGTTGCTCCCTGACTGATAATAGATACAACAAACTTACCTGTTTTTTTAATCATATCATGGGTAAAATTAGCCTTGTTAACACATACGCTCAATTGATTTGGTGCCGATGCCGCCTGAATGGCTGTGTTGACAATACAGCCGTTGTCCTTATCGCCGTCCTTTGCAGTAAGAACAAACAACCCATAGCTCAGCTTGTGCATTGCTTTTTCATTCATAAATTCTAACCTCCTACTAATAGAATAGCACTAATGAATAAAAAATTCAAGAAAAACTCTTGCGACAACAAATAAATAACGGAAAAATCATTTGCTTAAATGCTTATCTCTGTTTGTAATTGAAAGAATAACTGCAACAACAGATAATACTCCTTACTTAACAGGCTCAACCTCAAAGCTGAAATTCAGCGCAGATGTGTAGCCGAATTTAATTTGATGCTCCTTCGGCGGAATCGGTCCGCAGCTGCCCGAGCCTGTACCTCTTACAAATCCGTCAATGGCAACAAAGGTTGTATCGGTATCGGGCAAGTCTTCAATATGCTTTGCGTTTTTAAGCTGACCGAGAGTAAAATGATTTGCGTTAAAGCTGAAGTAGCTTTCAACAGCAGAAAACAGGTCAAAGCTCCCTTGCATTACCGCAAGGGGTGTTATTTGTGGATGTATTTAAAATTATGGTATTGAAATATCAAACCGCATTAAGATAAGATTATCACTTATAAAAAATCCCCAACTGAAAAATCGGTTGGAGACATTTTGTTGTAATCATTTTATTGATTTAATATGCTTTTTTATTGCCTCAAAGCTTTTGTCACTGATGTCATGCTCAATCTTGCAGGCATCATTTATTGCTGTTTCTTCATCAATCCCAAGGTGCATTAAAGCCTTTGATAAAATAATGTGTCTTTCATATATCTTTTCGGCGATTTCTTTTCCTGATGATGTTAGCTTTAAGCTACCGTCGTCATTCACCTCAACATAGCCACTGTTTTTTAATATACCGATCGCACGGGAAACACTCGGTCTTGAATAATTCATTTGCTCTGCAACATCAGAGGAGTGAACATCATTGCTTTTTTGAGATAAAACATATATGGTTTCTAAATACATCTCGCCTGATTCCTTCATAATCCGTACTCCTTGTGGTATTTGTTACATATTAGCAAATATTATACAAAATATTATACAAAAAATCAAGTTGTCAAATTTTTGAAATAAGGTATTGACATTCGAGTTAGCGTATGCTAATATATCGGTGTTAGCGAACGCTAACTATTATTTTTGACTTTGAATTAGCATACGCTAATTGATATGTGGAGATACTTATGACATTGGTAGAAGCAGTAGAAGGACAAGATTATATCATTAAGGACATTGTTAGCGATGACGACGAATTGAAGGCGTTTTTGTTTTCTCTTGGTTGTTACAGCGGAGAAGCAATAACAGTTGTATCTCGTATGAGAGGCGGATGTGTCGTTTCTATTAAGGATAGCCGATACAATATTGATAATGAGCTTGCAGATTCTATCGCTATTTAATAGGTAAATATAATCAGTTGAAAAACTGATTTTTTTTATGAAATACAGTTAGCCTATGCTAACTGATTGTTATAGGAGGATATATTATGAGAATTGCGCTAACCGGTAATCCAAACTCCGGTAAAACAACTATGTACAACGCTTTAACAGGCAGAAACGAAAAGGTTGGTAACTGGGCAGGTGTTACTGTTGACAAAAAGGAACACCAAATCAAAAGGAATTATTATGACGGCGAAAAGCAGCTTGTTGCCGTTGATCTTCCCGGTGCATATTCAATGTCGCCGTTCACAAGTGAAGAGTCAATTACAAGCTCTTATGTTAAGCAGGAAAACCCAGATGTAATTATCAATATTGTAGATGCTACAAATCTTAGTCGTTCGCTCTTCTTTACAACGCAGCTTTTAGAGCTTGGTATTCCTGTTGTAGTTGCTCTTAACAAAAGTGATGTTAACGAGAAAAAAGGAACAAAAATTGATGAAAAAATGCTATCATCAAGGCTTGGCTGTCCTGTAATTAAGACTGTTTCCACCTCAAACGACGGTTTAAAGTCAGTTGTTGAGGCTGCAGTCGATGCGTTTGGCAAAACTCAAAAGGCTCCATATACTCAAGATGATATTGACCTAACAGATAAAAAGGCTGTTGAGGATGAGGATAGAAAGCGATTTGCTTTTGTTAACGGCATTGTAAAAGAGGTTGAAGCAAGGAAGGTTTTGACTAAGGACAAAAATATCAGTGATAAGATTGATGAGATTGTTACTCACAAAATATTTGGCATACCGATTTTTGCCGTTGTCATGTTTTTAGTTTTCCAAATATCTCAAAAATGGGTTGGTCCATGGCTTGCAGATATTCTTGTTGGATGGTTAGAAGCCTTCCAAGAACGGATAGGCGGACTTATGGAAAATATCGCACCAATCCTGCAAGCACTTGTGGTTGACGGTATTATCGGCGGTGTAATTGCAGTAGTAGGCTTCCTGCCGCTTGTAATGGTAATGTATTTTCTTATTGCGTTGCTTGAGGATTGCGGATATATGTCAAGAGTAGCGGTTGTACTTGATCCGATATTCAAAAAGGTAGGCTTAAGCGGTAAATCGGTTATTCCGTTTGTAATCGGTATCGGTTGCGGTGTTCCGGGAATTATGGCTTGCCGTACAATTCGAAACGAGCGTGAACGCAGAGCAACGGCAATGCTAACACCTTTTATGCCATGCGGTGCCAAGATTCCCGTAATTGCACTTATTGCCGGCGCATTCTTTGAGGAATCGGGCTGGATTAGTACAATATCATACTTTTCCGGAATTGTATTGATTTTTGTCGGTGCGTTGTTAGTTAACAGAATTACCGGCTACAAGGTTAGAAAGTCATTCTTTATTATTGAGCTTCCGGAATACAAGGTGCCTTCATTTATCGGTGCATTTAAGTCAATGTGCAACCGTGGTGCTGCCTACATAAAAAAGGCTGCTACAATTATTCTTCTTTGCAATACTGTTGTTCAGATTATGCAAAGCTTCAACTGGCAATTCAAGGTTGCAGAAAGTGCAGACCAATCAATTCTTGCTACTATCGCAAGTCCATTCGCTTATATAATTGCTCCAATTGTTGGTGTTGTATCATGGCAGCTTGCTGCGGCTGCGGTTACCGGTTTTATCGCAAAGGAAAATGTAGTCGGTACTCTTGCAGTATGCTTTGTTGGACTTGAAAATCTTATTGACACGCAAGAGCTTGCGCTTGTCGGCTCCGGTAGTGAGGCTGCCGGTATCATTGCAATCACAAAGGTTGCTGCTCTTGCATATCTAATGTTTAATCTTTTTACACCACCTTGCTTTGCCGCTATCGGTGCAATGAACAGCGAAATGAAATCAAAGAAATGGGTTTGGGGCGGTATCGGTCTTCAAATGGGAACAGGCTACACAGTAGGCTATCTCGTTTATACAATCGGCACATTGATTACAAATCCGTCATCACTGAATCCTATTATGACAATTTGCGGTGCAGTAGCTGTTGCGGTATTTGCAGTAATCATTATTGGTTTAATTAAGAATACAGACAAAAAGCTAAAGGCAGAATATGCATTGAAATAATAAGGAGATAGAATGAAAACAATCTTTTCAAACATAATCGTAGTTTTAATAGTTGTTGCAATAATATTATTTATTGTAATTCATCTTGTGAAGGAAAAAAAGAAAGGGGCAACCTGTATAGGCTGCCCTTATGCAAAGGAATGCGGTGGTCATTGCTGTAACGCACACGAATTTCAACAAAAAAACGCTCATAATTTCCGTGCATAGCAAAAGGCTCAGGGAGCAAATCCCTGAGCCTTTTTTGTGATTGAAAATCTTCAATTTATTATTTAGCATCGTTTTTAACAGATGCAAGCTCCATAATTTTACGCATATTGCTTTCAAATGTTTCTGCCGGAACAAGTGCGATTCCGTCATCATCACTTAAAACGATCAATCTTTTACCTGCAACGAGGTCGAATTTGTCCCTTGCAGTTTTTGGAATAACTATTTGACCTCTGTCGTTGACAGTAACCGAACCCCAAATATTTTTGCCTTTTGGGGCAGGCGGTATCGAGCCTATGCCGTCCGCGGTTGATGATTGTATTAAGCTATCAACGGTAACGCCGTATATGTTAGCAAGCATGCTGCATTTTTCTATATCGGGAATTGTAGCTCCTGCTTCCCATTTTGCATAAGCCTGACGGGATATATTTATTTTCTCTGCAATAGCCTCCTGTGAAAATCCGTTAAGATTACGAAGCATTATCAAATTATCCTTCAACATAGTAATCTGTCCTTTATAAATCTATTTTTTCAAATCTCTTGCAGGATATATTATAAGCTATAACGCTTAAAAGTGCAAACAAAGCAATACCTGCAAGCAGTAATAATATTTGCTTGGTTAAATGCTCTGTTCCAAATGCGTTCAACCAGCTTAGCTTTGGAAAGTGATGCAATGCTTCACCTATTCCCATAGTAACAAATGCTAAAACAATATAGGTTAAAAATGGCGGACCATACTTGTAGGCAGTTTTGAAAAATCCTCCAACAAACACTATGTTAAATAATCCAAACATAAAGAATGCCAACCCAAGTGCAAAGCAATTTGCATTCATTAGTGCATTGTCAACATAAATAGAAACATTCGATAACAATGTCATTCTCAGTGCTGTGACAATTCCCATAAGCAGCAGACTGCATATTTCAATAAAGCAGACAAACAGTAGTTTTCCTTTAACTACATCTTTTTTAGCAATGGGCAGCAGAGCGGAAAACAAAATATCGTTTGTTTCTCTTGCGTTTTGAAAGCTTTGAAATATACCGAGTGTAACGAAGAAAACACCGCAAAGAATAGGATAGCCCGGAATAAAAAACATAAGTCCAAAGGCAATAAAGAAAAACGATAAGCAAGATGCACTCAGCTTTAGCTCCTTTATCATAATATTAAGCATTATTAACACCTCTTTCCATACGGAGTATCACTTCTTCAAGGCTTTCTCCGTTTTTCGCATATTCAGTCATGAAATCCTCTTTTTGAACAGAAGCAACAATTCTTCCGTTTGATATATATATAATATTGTCGGCACATTTTTCTATATCCGAAATAATGTGCGTTGAAAAGAATATTGCAACGCCGTTTTGCTTCAGCTTTGTAAAAACATCAAGAAGCTCATCTCTTGAAAATGGATCCAAGCCGCTTGTAGGCTCATCAAGAATTATGATTTTAGCATTATGCGAAAGTGCAATCAGCAGATTACATTTTACCTTCATACCCTCGGATAGCTGATTTGCGGTTTTATTCTCATCTATTTTGAATAAATCAAGATATTTGCGATAAGCGTTATCATCCCAAGTGTCATAAAATTTGCTGACTATTTTAATAATATCCTTTATCTTTTTTCGGGGATACCAATTAACCGAGCCGGTAGAATAGCCGATATTCTTTTTAATCTCGCTTTCGTTTTCGTATAACGATTTGCCAAAGTAAGTAATTTCACCACTATCGGGATGAATGAGATTCAGCATTGATTTTATAGTGGTTGTTTTTCCTGCACCGTTTCTTCCGATAAAGCCTGTAATCCTTCTTTCTTCAATATTGAAAGATATATTGCTCAGCTTAAATGCCGGATATGTTTTGTTTAGATTTTCAATTTTTACAACACTCATATTTTGCTCCCGAATATTTGATTTGTATGAATATTGTAAACTAAACTTAACACTATTTCAACCAACCGCAAATAACATAATTGGATAATTCTTGTTATGTTTAGTTGCATAAATAAAAATTGCATAGAACCATCTCTCACCCGCTCGCTCGGCTGAGGGTGATGTTTTCGTTTTAGTGATAAATAATATATAAGTCTTGAAAAGATAAATCAATTTCTCCGCGGTAAAGCAAGGGAGTTATTATTTATGTCAACACCGCAAAAATCGTATTGATACATTTCCGAGCACAGCAAAAGGCTCAAGGACAAAATCCCTGAGCCTGAATCTTTGCGTTTCAGCAATAAAACCGCTCTACAAATTGGAAGTTATCATTCACATATTAATTCAACTATGACTATTTCAGGTCTGT
>CAMGDK010000067.1 GCA_946042285.1 uncultured Clostridia bacterium
GAGTAATTTTTATTCTTCACATTCTTTGGCGTGGTTCAGACCACTTTATCGACAGACAAAACACCTTGGAAAATACCAAGGTGTTTTGTATTATGTAATTATTCTGCCGAAGCCTCTGCTATAATCTTTTGAGAGATATGCTCCGGAGTGCGCTCATAGCGAGCAAACTCAGTTGTAAACGAGCCTCTGCCCTGTGTGATTTGACGCATTGATGTTGAAAATGTATTCATTTCTGCATCAGGCACCTCGGCAAGAATTTCCTGCATGCCGTCAGCTGTCGGTGTCATACCGAGGACACGACCTCTGCGCTTATTTATATCACCGATAATATCACCCATTGCGTCATCGTTAACAACAGCCTTAAGTGTAACAATCGGCTCTAAAAGAACAGGCATTGCATTAGTTACACCCTCCTTGAATGCGAGTGAAGCAGCCATCTTGAAGCTCATTTCACTTGAATCAACCGGATGATACGAGCCGTCATAAAGTGTTGCTTTAATACCAACCATAGGATAGCCGGCAAGAACACCCTTTTCCATACACTCGTTGAGTCCCTTTTCTACTGCAGGGAAGAAGTTTTTAGGCACTGAACCGCCTACAATTCTCTCTGCAAACTCAAGCTTTTCCGTATCATAAGGCTCAAACTCAATGAAAACATCACCGAACTGACCATGACCGCCGCTTTGCTTCTTGTGTCTGCCTTGTGCGGAAACCTTCCTTGTAATTGTTTCTCTATACGCTACCTTTGGAGCGGCAAGACTGCTGTCAACGCCGAATTTGTCCTTGAGTCTTGACACTGCAACATCGATTTGTTGCTCGCCGAGTCCCATAAGAATTTGCTGATGAGTCTCTGTATTGCTGACAAAGGCAAGGGAAGGATCCTCCTCGCAAAGACGAAGAATACCTGAAGAAATTTTCTCCTCCTCACCCTTCTTAACTGCATTGATTGCAACCTTATATGAGGCAACGGGAATTTTTACACCGTCAAGCTTTAACACCTTATCCTTAGAGCAAAGTGTGTCGCCTGTTTCAAAATTATTAAGCTTTAATACGGCACCGATGTCACCTGCGCATAATTCGCTTGCATCAAGCTGCTTTGCGCCGAACATTTTAACAACCTTACCGATTCTTTCCTCTTTACCGTTATTGCCGTTATATGCATTGATACCTGAAGTAATCTTGCCGCTGATAACCTTAAAATAGCTAAGCTTACCGATAAACGGATCGGCAACTGTTTTGAAGCAGATTGCAGCGAGTGGACCGTTAGCGTCAACCGTAAGCTCTACCGGCTCGCCGTCACCGTCAATTGCATATTCAGATGCAGGAGCAGGACAAACATCGGCAACAAAATCAAGAAGCATGTCGCACGCTGTACCGTTTACACCTGCAAGAGCAAACACGGGAATGATTGTACCATCGGCTACACCGAGCTTAAGTCCTCTTATTTTTTCTTCCTTTGTAAGCTCCTCGCCTTCAAAGTATTTTTCCATAAGCTCTTCGTCGGTACCTGCAACTGCTTCGGCAAATACTGCCTTAACTGCTTCAAATCTTGCAGCATCCTCAGGAGCGGGGGCAACCTCTGTCCTCTTTGCTCCATCGTAAGCGTAAGCCTTATCCTCTATCATATTATAATATGACACAACCTTGCCGCCGGCAACAACCGGTACAACTATCGGACAAACCTGTGTGCCGAACTGTGCAACGATACCGTTGAAGCTCTTGTAGAAATCGGCTCTGTCGTCATCCATTTTTGTTGTAACAAAAATCCTTGCCATTCTTCTTGAGCCGGCGTTTTTGAATGCCTTTTCGGCACCGACTGCAAGACCTGAGCGAGCCGAAACAACGATAATAGCGGTATCTGCGGCACGAAGTCCCTCGGCAGCACCCATCTCAAAATCGAAAAGTCCCGGAGTATCAACTATGTTGATAGCCTTTCCTTTATATTCAGCGGAAGCGACAGCACTGTTGATACTGATTTTTCTCTTTTTTTCCTCCGCATCAAAGTCGGTAATTGTGTTGCCGTCGGCAACCTTGCCGATTCTTTCCGTTGCTCCGGCAGCGTTGAGTAATGCTTCGCAAAGAGTTGTCTTACCCTTTGAAGCATGACCGACAAGCGCTATATTTCTTATATTTTCTGCACTATTGCTCATAATAAATCCCCTTTAATAAAATAACTATTTGTGCATATTGTACAATAGTTTTCAACATTAGTCAATAGGATAAGTCCACTTTTAACAACGCAAATGTCTTTTTAGTGATTTTTTACACATTAAGCAGTAAAAATTTATCATATTTCACAATAAGACACCGATAGACTATTGCAACGCCTAATGATATAATTAAGCCGTAAGCACAAAAAACCGCTAATATACAATATTGTCTAATCGGTTCCATTATGATTGGATAACGGTAGGACCGACCAAAAATATGAAGGTCGCGGAAATACTGTTGAACAACAAAGATATTTATGTAATACCGTTATATGATGTTGATTCATTTATAAAGGAATACAAGCACTCGACATAAGCCGAGTGCTTCTTTTTTTACTGTCCTTTTATTCTTTTGAGGGCATTTTTTTCCAATCTGCTGACTTGGGCTTGGGATATGCCGACCTCCTTGGCAACCTCCATTTGAGTTTTACCTTGCATAAAACGGAGATATAATATATTTTGTTCTCTTTTATCGAGCTTTTTCAACTCGTCCTTAATTGATATTTCGTCTATCCAATCAGTGTCGGTATTGCTGTCACCTACCTGATCCATTACATAAATAGTATCACCGCCGTCGGAATAGACAGGCTCGTAAAGGCTGACAGGATCAACGATTGCTTCAAGGGCAAGGACCACATCGCTTTTTTTCATATCAAGCTCATTGGCAATTTGCTCGACAGTCGGCTCCTTGCCGTATTCATTAGTGAGTCTTTCCTTTACCTGCATAGCCTTATATGCCGTATCGCGCATTGAGCGCGACACTCTGACTGCATTATCGTCCCTAAGGTAACGGCGTATTTCACCTATACACATGGGAACTGCGTAGGTGGAAAAGCGCACATTTAACGAGGTATCAAAATTATCTATCGCCTTTATCAAGCCGATAACTCCGACCTGAAACAAATCATCCATGTTCTCTCCCCTGTTTGAAAAGCGTTGAATAACAGACAGTACAAGCCTTAGGTTGCCTTTTATAAGCTCATCCCTCGCCTGCTTATCACCGGCATGAGCCTTTTTTAAAAGCTCAAGCTTTTCACTCTCCTTTAACAGCTTAAGCTGATTTGTATTTATACCGCATATTTCCACCTTATTAAACTGCACAAGCATCTTCCTTTATATAGATATGTACAAATTTAATACGAAGGATACAAAAAACGCCTGCCCAAATATTATGGGCAAGCGCTTCAATTTTTATTACAATACTTCATTAACAAATCATACCGCTTTCAATCCAACGCATTACCGACGGATACTCTTCCTTATAATTATCAAGCTGTTCGTGATTTGTATCTATAAACGCAAGGAGCTCCTCATAATCCTCAAAATCAAATACAAAGTCCATTTCAAATGCGTATGTTGATGTAAACATCAAATCAAACAAATCATCCGCCGAAAATTCTTCAAGCATTTTATCTGCCGTAATCTCTGTAAAGTAATCAAGACCGTTCTTGACGGATAACTCGAAATCATCCTCAATCTCAATATTGTCATTGCTCTCACAGTATTCTATAATTTCATCATCGCTAAAGCCTAAATTGCGACAATACTCAATTACATCCTCAAGACCGATTTCGTTGACCTCATCATACAATCTGTAAATGAATTCACCGAGAAGATTTTGAATTGAAACAGCCTTTATAACGGCATCTATTTCTCTGCCGTCTTCATCGGTAACAACATATCCGGATTCCTTGAAGGTTTCCCACACAAGCTGATAAAAGCAGCGATGTTGGTCGTTTTCGCTGAAAATTGCATCGTTAATATAGCTTTCAATGTCCATATATAATCACTCTCCCGACAAAATAATCTTAATTTGAATATATTGTAACCTAAAATGACATCATTTTCAATATTGCATTGTGAAAATATATAAGTTATAATGTTAGAGAATATAAAGATATTACGAGGTATCAATATGCAGGTTAAAATATCAAGTGCAGGCAATTATGCCGTTATAGGATACGAGGGTGCTCAGCTCAACTCTCTCGTAAAAAATGCAAAGGAATATCTTTGGCAGGGTGATGGAAAATTTTGGGCAGGTCAGGCACCTGTTTGCTTCCCTATCGTTGGCGTGCTTCCTGACGGAAAAGGATTTGCTTTTGGCAAGGAGGTCAGCATGAAAAGGCACGGTGTTGCAAGAATCAATCCGTTTGAGCTTTTTGAGCAGCACAAAAACAGTGTAACCTTTATTCAAAGAAGTGATGACAACACTAAAGCCGAATTTCCGTTTGATTACGAACTAAAGATAAAATATACAATCAACGGTGATACTGTTACAAATGAGTACATTATCACCAACACCGGTGATGAAAGGCTACCGTTTGCAATCGGCGGACATCCTGCGTTTAACTGCCCGATTGATGACGATGAACAGTTTGATGACTACAAGCTAATTTTTGACAAGGCAATCACCAAGCCTTGCTTAAGACCGGATCATCACAGCGGTCTTATCGACACTGATAAGACATACGATGTCATGAACGGTAGCGACACTCTTAAAATGCGACACGATTTATTTGAAGAAAACGATGCTCTTATTTTTGAAGAATGTGAGGCTAAGTGTGCAACGCTTATCGGCAAAAACGGCAAGGGCATTAAGATAGAATTTCAAGACATGAGAAATCTGCTTGTTTGGTCTGCGGTCGGTAATGCTCCGTTTGTTGCGCTTGAGCCGTGGACAGGCATTTCAACCTGTCTTGACGAAGGCAACATAATTGAAAGCAAAAGAGGCATTACGATACTTGAGCCTGACGAAACAGTATCATACAAATTTAAAATTACAATGATTTAACATTGCATTTACACTTTATATACATATCTGCTTTAAACTGAAAAAGGTGATTTAATGAATAACGGTTTTATAAGAACTGCAGCGGCTTCACTGAAAATTAAGGTTGCCGATCCGGACTACAACAAGGAAGAAATAAAAAAGGTAATTGACATGGCGGTTGAAGAGAATGTAAAAATTCTCGTTACTCCCGAATTATCAATTACAGGCTACACATGTGCCGATTTATTCTTTACAAAAGCTCTTCAGGAAAAGGCTGACGAAGCGCTTTGTGAGCTGATTGAATACACACAGGATAAGAATATTTTGGTTTTTGTAGGCATGCCGATTTACAGCAAGGGCAAGCTTTACAACTGTGCCGTTGCATTATTTGACGGCGATATTATGAGTATAACACCTAAATCAAACATAGCTAACTACAACGAATTTTACGAAAAAAGATGGTTTACGACTATTGGCAAAGAGGAAATATTTTGCTCAAGGTACAATAAATACTTATCAAATCACTTAATAAGCCTTGATAGGAATGATGAAATTGTTGTAGGTGTTGAAATATGCGAGGATTTGTGGGTTACCAATCCCCCGTCATCGACAATGAGTATTAACGGCGCAAACATCATTGTTAATCTTTCTGCAAGCGATGAATATGTCTCTAAGGCTGAATACAGAAGAAGTCTTATTGCTAATCAATCGGCAAGGTGTATCGGTGCATACATTTATGCAGGTGCAGGTGTACACGAAAGCACGACAGACTTAGTATTCAGCGGTGCTACAATAATTGCGGAAAACGGTACAATTATTGCAGAGGGTGAAAGGTTTTCAAGAGATAATGTACTCACCATTGCAGATATTGACTATGAAAAACTCAACACCTTAAGGCAGAAAAACATGAGCTTCAACACCTTAGACAGTGATGATGAAATTGAGTTTGACTGCAGTGATATTGATAACAGTGAAAATGATTTGAAATACAGATATGTTGACGCCCACCCATTTGTTCCGTATGATGACGAAAAGAGGAAGGAGCGCTGTCAAGAGATATTCAACATTCAAGCGGCAGGACTTGCTAAAAGACTTGAGCATGTCGGCTCAAGCGGTGCGGTAATCGGCATTTCCGGCGGACTCGACTCTACCCTTGCATTGCTTGTAAGTGTGCAGGCAATGAAGCTTATCGGAAAAAGCAGCAGTGATATTCTCGGTGTTACAATGCCGGGCTTCGGCACTACCGACAGAACATACAACAATGCTATTGATTTGATGAAATCCCTTGGTGTCAGCATTAAGGAAATCAGCATTAAGGAAGCCTGTATTCAACACATGAAGGACATTGAGCATGATTCGAGCATAAAGGATATAACCTACGAAAACACTCAGGCAAGAGAGCGAACTCAAATACTTTTTGATATTGCAAACAAGCACGGTAAGCTGCTTGTCGGTACAGGCGATTTGAGCGAGCTTGCTATGGGATGGTGCACATACAACGGAGATCACATGAGCATGTACGGCGTTAATGCATCTGTGCCGAAAACACTTGTTCGTTACCTTGTTGAGTATGTGGCGGGAATATCTGACGAAAAAACAAAGGAAATACTTTTAGACATTCTTGACACACCTGTTTCTCCGGAGCTTCTTCCTCCCGATGAAAACGGTAAAATTGCACAAAAAACAGAGGATAATATAGGTCCGTATGAATTGCATGACTTTTTCCTGTATCAATTTGTACGATTTGGATTTACAAAAGAAAAAATTGCAGCACTTGCATGTAAGGCTTTTGACGGAAAATATGATACAGTCACCATTGATAAATGGTTAACTGTATTTTTCAAAAGATTTTTCATCAGCCAGTTTAAGCGTTCATGCATTCCCGATGCGCCAAAGGTAGGCACGGTTTCCCTCAGTCCGAGAGGAGATTGGAGAATGCCGAGTGATGCATCATTCAATGCTTTTATATAACAAAAGGAGTTATTTACAATGA
Organism: uncultured Clostridia bacterium; assembly: GCA_946042285.1. GTDB lineage: Bacteria > Bacillota > Clostridia > Oscillospirales > Acutalibacteraceae > Eubacterium_R. The sequence continues at coordinate 6,974 of CAMGDK010000067.1, forward strand.
AAAAAATTATACCGATAATTGCAGTAGTTATTTTAGTGGCAGTTATTGCACTTGTAGCTGTCAACGCTTCAAAATCAAAGGAATATGTTGATAAGGTTGTGACTATTACCGTAACGGATGATGCAGGTAAAGATGTTACGGATGAAAACGGTGATACTGTTACAGAGACTGTAAATGCACAAGATGCTTCAACCGATACATCTGCTGATAAAAATGCCTCAAGCACAACCTTAACCGACAAAAAGAATATCAATACGACTGCCGACAAAAAGACTACCGAAAAGAAGCAAAAGCAAACAACAACAAAGAAAAAGGACACAACAGCAAAAAAAGAAACTACAACGAAAAAAGAAACAACAACAAAGAAAGATACTACAACGAAAAAAGAAACTACAACAAAAAAAGAAACTACAACAAAAAAAGAAACTACAACAAAGAAAGAAACTACAACGAAAAAAGAAACTACAACAAAGAAAGAAACAACAACAAAGAAAGAAACTACAACAGAGAAAGAAACTACCACAGAATCTACAACAAAGAAGCCTGAGAAAAGAAAGGTTACTGTAAAGATTTATGTGCCGAGCAAAGAAGAAGGCTCTATATCAAAGCTCACTTTAAGATACAAGCGTGAGGGTGATAAGGAATCATCGTTTTTCAAATTTGCCGATCCTGAAAATCCAAAGAAAACTCTGGAATACACAATGGTAAAAATGGATGGCAAAACTATTGTAACATGTGAATTTGAGGAATTTGCCGGAAAGGCTACATTCCGTTGTGACATTGAAGGCTACGACCTATCAGACAATGTTGTTAAAATAAGTGAATATGATGACTCTGCTACAATTAAGCCTTACTCGGGAATTGAAGATTTGGATGAAGGGTTAATATAAATATCTAAC
>CAMGDK010000068.1 GCA_946042285.1 uncultured Clostridia bacterium
CTCGGAGATGTGTATAAGAGACAGATATATAATAAGTCATTAAATATTGAATAACAAACTGCGAAGGAGTTTTTATTATGGCAACAAAGACATTTAAAATGACAGCACAGGGTAAGGCAGAGCTTGAAAAGGAGCTTGACACCCTTAAAACCGAAGGTAGAATTGATATAGCTGAAAAGCTTAAGGTTGCCCGTTCATACGGTGACCTTTCGGAAAACAGTGAATACGATGAGGCAAAGTCCGAGCAGGCTAAAATTGAGGCTCGTATCAGCGAGCTCGAATATCAGCTTGAGCATGCAGTTATCATTGACACTGCCGATAAGGATGTTGTCAGCATGGGCTCAAGAGTTAAGGTTGTAAGACTCAGCGACAACGCCGAGTACACATTCGACATTGTCGGCTTTGCACAGTCAAATCCGTCAGAGGGCAAGATTTCGGACGAGAGTCCGGTAGGTCTTGCACTTGTCGGTGCAAAGAAGGGCGATGTTGTATCTGTTGAAGCGCCTATTGGTGTTCTTGAATATAAAATTGAGTCAATCGACTGATTTGATAAACTCGTAGAAATTGAGGTTGGATTATGGCAGGAAAATTTGAAATCACAAAGGCAGCCGACGACAGCTTTAGCTTTGAGCTTTTTATTGACGATAAGTCAGTGGGCAGGAGTCCTGTTTTTGACAAAGAGGATGCTTGCAAAAGAGGCGTAAAGGCTGTTAAGAAGAATAGCAGAATGAAGGTTCAAAACGCTATTGCAGGCGACGAGGAAAAGACAAATCCTAAATATCTTGTCGAAGAGGTTGACGGCAAGGTTAAGTTCACCCTGTTTTTACAGACAGGTGCTGTTGCACTTGAGGGTGAGGCAGGCAGCGAGGCAGAGGCTCTCGAAATTATCGAAAAAATAGGTAACAATGCAAACGCCGCACCTATGCAGACGGCAGAGGTTGTTCTCAGTGAAAACGAGCTTAAGCAAATAAGAATTAACAAGCTTGTTGAGCTTCAAAGGGCAGGCAAGGATCCGTTTGAGATTACAAAGGCTACACAAACTCATTTTTCAAAGCAGATTATTGATAGCTTTGATGAGCTTGAGGAAAAGAGTGTGTCAATCTGCGGTCGTATCATGGCTTGGAGAGATATGGGTAAGGCAAACTTTATCGTTCTTCAGGACAGAGAGGGCAAAATTCAGTGCTATGTTCGCATGAATGACATCGGCGAAGAGGAGTATAAGGAGTTTAAAAAGTGGGATCTCGGCGACATTGTTCAGGTTGACGGCTTCGTTTTCAAGACAAGAACGGGCGAGATTTCGGTTCACGCGCAGAAGATTACGCTTCTTTCAAAATCACTTTTGCCATTGCCTGAAAAATTCCACGGCTTAACCGATACAGACACAAGATACAGAAAGAGATACCTTGACATGATAATGAATCCCGATGTTATGGACGCATTTCTTAAGCGTTCAAGAATTATCTCTTCAATTAGGGATTATCTTGATAATTTAGGATTTATTGAGGTTGAAACACCAATTCTCAACACAATCGCAGGCGGTGCCGCTGCAAGACCGTTCATTACTCACCACAACACTCTCGATATGGACATGTACTTAAGAATAGCAACAGAGCTTTATCTTAAGAGGCTTATTGTCGGCGGTATGGAAAGAGTATATGAAATCGGCAGAAACTTTAGAAACGAGGGCATGGATGTAAGGCACAATCCTGAATTTACATGTATTGAGCTTTATCAGGCATATACAGATTACTACGGCATGATGGATATTGCCGAGAATATAATCAGAAATGCTGCAAACGAGGTTTGCGACGGCAATCTTCACATAACATTTAACGGCACTGAGATTGACCTTGAATCACCGTTCAAAAGACTTACAATGATTGATGCCGTTAAGGAATACAGCGGAGTTGATTTCTCCGAATTTATGAGCGACAACGAAAGGGCTTGCGCTCTTGCAAAGGAAAAGGGAATTGAGATTGCACCGGGCAAGGCAACATGGGGTGACATTCTCAACTCATTCTTTGAGGAATTTGTTGAAGAAAATCTCACTCAGCCAACATTCATTATGGATTATCCGGTTGAGGTTTCACCTCTTACAAAGAGAAAGCCTGACTGCCCTGTGCTTACAGAGCGCTTTGAGTTGTTTATTCTCGGCGGTGAGTACGGCAACGCTTATTCAGAACTTAACGATCCTATCGACCAAATGGAGCGCTTCCAGGCGCAGATGAAGCTTCGTGAGGCAGGCGACGACGAGGCAAACATGATTGATAACGATTTTGTTACCGCACTCGAATACGGTATGCCTCCGACAGGCGGTCTCGGTATCGGTATCGACCGACTTGTTATGCTTCTTACAGACAGCTATTCAATCCGCGATGTATTGTTGTTCCCAACGATGAAGCCTATAAAAGAATAATAACGAAATTCCACTTAACAAAGAAGGTATTAAAAATGAGATCAGATTTAATCAAGGAGGGCCCGTCAAGAGCTCCTCACCGTTCACTTCTCAGAGCTCTCGGTATCGACGAGCTTGAAATGAAAAGACCGTTCGTGGCAGTAGTAAACTCAAAGAGCGACTACATTCCCGGTCACATGCATCTTGACAAGATTGCAGAGCAGGTTAAAGCAGGTATCCGCAACGCAGGCGGTGTACCGTTTGAGTTCAATACAATCGGTGTTTGCGACGGTATCGCAATGAATCACAGGGGTATGAAGTATTCTCTTTGTTCAAGAGAGCTTATTGCTGACAGCATCGAGGTTATGCTTACAGCTCATCCTCTTGATGCAATCGTATTTATTCCAAACTGTGACAAAATTGTTCCGGGCATGCTTCTTGCTGCTTGCAGACTCAATCTTCCGTGTATATTTATCAGCGGCGGTCCAATGCTTCCCGGTAAGAGTACGGAAACTACAAGCAGAATCGGTCTTTCGGAGCAATTTGAGTATGTAGGTGCTAACGCAGTCGGCAAAATGAGCGAAGCAAATCTTGAAAGCTGTGCATTTACTGCCTGCCCGACATGCGGCTCATGCTCAGGCATGTACACTGCAAACTCAATGAACTGCCTTACGGAGACAATCGGTATGTCGCTTCCGGGCTCCGGTACAATTCCGGCAGTTATGAGCGCAAGACTCCGCCTTGCTAAAATGGCAGGTGAAAGAGTTATGGACCTGCTTAAAGAGGACATTAAGCCAAGTGACATCATCACAGAGAAGGCTATTGAAAATGCAATGAGAACCGATATGGCTATCGGATGCTCAACAAATACAATTCTTCACCTTACTGCTATTGCTCATGCGGCAGGTCACGATATTGATCTTGCTCAGCTTGACGCCTATGGCAGAAAAACACCGCAGATTTGCAAGCTCAACCCTGCATCATCTGTATTTATCACAGACCTTAACGATGTGGGCGGTATTCAGTCTGTTATGAAGGAGCTTTCAAAGGGCGGAATGATTAACACAGATTGTCTTACGGTTAACGGCACGGTTGCAGACAGAATTGCTGCTGCTCCCGATGCTGACGGCGATATTATCCGCAGGCTTGATAATCCGTTTTCGGCAGACGGCGGTATCGCTGTTCTTACAGGTAATCTTGCCGAGGACGGCGCCGTTGTTAAGAAGGGTGCAGTTGCTCCCGAAATGATGCAGCATAAAGGACCTGCAAAGTGCTACAACAGCGAGGAAGAGGCTATTGCCGCTATCAATGGCGGTAAGGTTGTTGCAGGTGATGTTGTTGTTATCAGATATGAGGGACCGAAGGGCGGTCCAGGTATGAGAGAAATGCTCTCTCCGACATCGGCAATCATCGGTATGGGCCTCGGCTCATCGGTTGCATTGCTTACAGACGGTCGTTTTTCAGGCGCTACAAGGGGCGCATCAATCGGTCATGTCAGCCCTGAGGCTGCAATGGGCGGTACAATCGCACTCGTTGAGGACGGCGATGAAATCGAAATTGATATTCCTGCAAGAGTATTAAAGGTTAATGTTTCGGATGAGGTTCTTGCACAGAGAAGGTCAAGATGGACACCTCCTGTTCAGGAGCTTACAGGCTATCTTAAGAGATACGCTCAGCATGTAACAAGCGGTGCAAAGGGCGCTGTTTTTGAGGACTGATTGAGGTTTTTGTATGCATAGTGAAGATAATAAGCACAAGCATTATGAAAAAAGCATCACTAAAGAGTATTTATTAAGGGCGTTACTGTTTACCCTTATCGCTTCGGCATTGGCAGCAGCTGTTATGATTGCGGCATTTAAGCCGGTATGCAGTGTTGTACATAAGGCTGAGGCGGCTTTGTCCATGACTGTCAGGGATCTTGAGATTAGCGGTAATGATGAAATTGTGCCGATCGAAAAAAAGTATCCGTGTGCCAAAATCGCACAGCTTGTTTGCGAGGATAAGGGTATAAATGTACCTGTTTATTACGGCTCAAACAGAGTGTCGCTTGGCAGCGGTGTCGGCTTGTCCTCAAAGCATTCGTGCTTTGGTAATGATGATATTACGGTAATCGGCGGATATGACGAGGCTTGCTTTGCCGCACTTAAGCTTGTTAAAGCAGGTGATACAATTACCGTAAATACTGCTAACAGCAAAATAATCTATCGCATCAGTAATGTTGTTTATGACAGCAAGTCAAGCCCAAGCTTTGAAAGAGAAGGAAATCAGCTTATTTTATACTCAATGTTTTCCGATTTTTCAGAGCATGCAGATGAATGCTTTTATGCTGTTGCCGAAAAAATGAGCGAGGAGGCTGTTGATAATGAGTAGGCCGAATCACGATACACGAAATAGCGAAAGAGTAAGGGGATTTATGTCCTTTTTGATTTTTGTGTTTATTCTTTTGCTTGGATTTTCGAGCTGTGCAAGGAGTGTTTTCTTAAACACTCAAAGAATTCAAAATTCATTTACCGATTTTAATTATGTGTGCTCGTTTGAGAATGATATAAATGACTATGCAAACGATTTATTCGTTAAAAACGGCTTGGGCACGGATTCCATCGACAGTGTTTTAGATTATGATTTTTGTTATCGCATTATCGATGAATATACTTGTGCAAGCCTTGGCATCGGCTCTTACTCACAGTCAACGGCACAGTCAACCATTGAAGAAAAGCGTGATGAAATTAAAGCGCTTATAAAGGCAGAGGTTAAAAAAACCTCTCAAAAGTATAATGACAAAGCAGCAGATTCGATTGCCGATAATATTTGCACTTATATCGGCAACGAATTGAATATTAAGGGGATGGACAAGCTAAAGGCGGCATTAGGCGCAGGCAAGATTGCTTCTGTTGCAGGCGTTGGAGTCTCGGCTTTGTTTGTTGCGGCACTGGGCTTGATTACTTATTTTGTCGGCGCGAAGAGTTATAGGTCATTGAGGGCTATTTCCGTTTCGTTTTTATCTGCCGGATTCACAAATTTTGTAATGTCCCTTATGGCGACGATAGTATTCAAATTGAAATCTGTTGATATTTATCCTGTTTATCTTCAAAATGCGTTAATGAAGCATGTTAACGAATGTATAAATAGTGTTGCCTTTTGCGGCTTGTGCTTTATTATTGTATCTCTTACTATCAGCAGTATTGTGTGGAAGTTGAAGAGAAAAGGGAAATAAAGGTGGTGCTTTATATGGATAAGGATGTTGCTATTTCCTTAAATAATGTAACAATGTCCTTTACTCTCAGTAAAGAAAAGGTTGATAACCTTAAGGAATATATGATAAAGCTTATAACACATAAGCTCGAATACAATAAGTTTCACGCTCTTAAAAATGTCAGCTTTGAGGTTAAGAAGGGTGAGCATCTTGCTATCATGGGACTTAACGGTGCCGGCAAAAGTACACTTTTAAAAACAATTGTCGGCGTTTATAAGCCGACAGAGGGTACTGTTGAAAAAAGCGGTGTTGTTGCTCCGCTTCTTGAGCTTGGTGCTGGCTTTGATCCAAATTATTCAGGCAGGGAGAATATTTATCTTTACGGTGCCATTCTCGGCTACGACAGGGATTATATTGCTTCTAAGTATGACGAAATAGTTGAGTTTTCGGAGCTTGGTGATTTCATAGAGGTTCCTGTTAAAAACTATTCATCAGGCATGAAGGCTCGTCTTGGCTTCTCAATAGCGACTGCTGTTGAGCCTGACATTCTTATTCTTGACGAGGTGCTTTCTGTCGGTGACGCAGGCTTTAAAAAGAAGAGTCTTGCAAAGGTTAAGTCGCTTTTTGATAACGGTGTAACCGTTTTGTTTGTATCTCACAGTGTAAATCAGGTTAGAGCAATTTGCGACAAGGGTATTCTTCTTGAGCATGGCGAAATTATCGCTCAAGGCGATATTGAAAATGTAATTGATGTTTATGAGTCAAAGACAAAGCCGTCTGTCCCGGAAATCGATAACGGCATTTACAATCTTTCAAACGTAAGAGGTCTTTATTCCGGATGGGGAGCTAAAAACCCGAGAATAAGATTTGAGGATGCGGATTATCCCGATAAGAGATTTCTTTGTGAAAAGGAAGGAAATGCTTATTTAATTCCGGGTGCAAAGATAGAGATTATTTCTACAAAGATGCTTCCGAGCGGTAACCTCTGGGCAGAAACTCCAAGCGGCTATTTGTGCATTTGGCAAAGAAATAAAAATAAATTGTATATTGAAACACAGCTTTAAGCTAAATTACCCTGACTTAATTTTGTATCAAAATTTATGTCAGGGTGTTTTGTTGGGGATGAATTATGAAAATATTACTTATTGCAGATGTTCATAACAGACCGTTAAAAAACGATAAATCAATTAAGTCAAAAATTCATAATTTTGCTAAAAGGAAAACATTAAAGGATATTAAATGGGCAATAGATAATGTTGATAATGATTTGATTGTTTTTCTCGGCGATACAGTTCACGGTCCTGATTTTCAGGGGATAGAGAGCGAGTACGAGCAGTGCTTGCGTGAGGTGCTTGATTTAACGCTCGACAGTAAATTTGCTTATGTTTTCGGCAATCACGACGATGAGTGCGATGTTACAAAGGAGGAAATCCTTTCAATCGTTGACTCTTATCCTAATTCCGTTACTAACGGCAGGGATTATCTTGTTGAAATGATGGACGAGTCGTTATTGTTTCTTGACAGCGGCTCATATTACGATGGCGAGGGTAGCTACTACGACACCGTTAAGGAGGAGCAAATCAGGCTTGCCGAGGAAAAGCTTGAGGGCAAACAGGGTATTGTATTTCAGCACATTATCGTGCCAGATATTATGGATTTGGTTGAGGTGTCGGACAAAAAGCTTCACGAGTCTGTAAGGGACGGCAAAAAATATTACAGATTAAAGCCGGAGCTTTACTATTTCGGCGTGCTGGGTGAAAAGCCGTGTCCGCCCGATATTAACACAGGTGAGCTTGACAGGCTTTCGCATTGCGTTAAGGCTATGTGCTTCGGTCATGACCATAAAAACAGCTTTGAGCTTAATTATAAGGATGTTCAATTTATTCAGTGTGCAGGTGCGTCGTATAATTCTTACGACAAATTTCTTCATTCAAGCGTAAAGCTTCTTGACACACAAACGCTTGAGGCGTGCCAAATATATATGTAATATCTGTCTCTTATACACATCTGACGCTGCCGACGAAGGCTTAGGT
>CAMGDK010000069.1 GCA_946042285.1 uncultured Clostridia bacterium
ATGTGTATAAGAGACAGTTATTCATGTATGTAATAATTATTTATTGTTGGGAGGATGTAATTTGAAAATACTTAAGCCTTTATTTTTAGTTTTTGCGCTTGTTTTCATTCTTTCCGGTTGCAGTGGCTTTAGAATTGCATCTTCAATTGATGACTTGATTTCGCCTATTTCTCCTATCGGAGATGATGCGGGTGCGCAAAATGCTCTTGACGAATTTTGCAAGGGCGGTTATTCCTCAAAAATCCCAACATCAGGCAAGTATTCGACCTCATTCGTATTCAGTGATCTTGACGGTGACGATGTTGATGAGGCGGTTGCCTTCTATGAGGCATCTAATTCATCCGGAACCGTGAGTATGGCAGTAATTAAAAAGACAGGCGATAAGTGGTCTGTCGTCGATAATATATCGGCTGCCGCCACAGATGTTAATTCTCTTGATTTTTGTGATTTAACCGATGACGGCATACCGGAAATTATTGTTTGCTGGAGTGTGTTTTCAAAAACAAGCGGCTCAACAATTTCCGTATATTTAAATAACACAAATGATTCTGCATTTAAGTATTATGAGATTGATAAGCCCATATCATCGGGTAATTTTATTTGCCTTGATATGAATGATGACGGTGTTCAGGAGCTGTTGACATTTACGAATAACTCATCCCTTGAATCTCCGAGTGCATCGCTGTATTCATACAGTGGTGAACACAGAGTGCTTCTCGGCTCAACTAAGCTTGATAACAATATAAATTCGTTTGAAAGTGTTAATTGCGCTAAAACAGATAACGGAATGACTGTTTTTGCAGATGCCGTTAAATCTGATGGTTCCTCCATGGTTACTGAATTGATTTACTGGTCGGACTATTATAATTCAATTATTTCGCCGTTTTACAGCTATTCAACAGGCAAAACAACGCAAACAACGCGTAGCAATTCAATTACCTGTCGCGACATTGACGAGGATGGCAATATTGAAATTCCGACTGATGAAAACATTTCAAATCTGCCCGCGGAGCTCAGAGTGCAGAATTGGATGAAATATGGCAACACTGTTTTATCACACAGATGCTATTCAATTTCATCTAAGCGCGACGGAATAATAATTGTAATTCCCGACAAGGCTTTTAAAGAAATAAAGCTTGAGTATAACAGTAATGAGAGAATGATAAGTGCTTATACTAAAGAGGATAATAAAAAATTGTTTGACATTGTTACCATAATTAAGGCAAGCCTTGACGGTAGCAAAAATAAATATGACAGTTATATGGAAGTTTTCAGCAATTCGGGATTTGTATATCTTGCCGATATTACACCGGATGCTGAGGATTACGGTATTGATGAAAAGACCTTGGCAAATATGATTAAACCATACTAACGGAGGTAGAATATGAAAAAGGTACTTGTAGCAGAGGATGAAGAATCCATCCGAGAATTTATAGTAATCAATCTCACAAGAAGCGGTTACGAGGTTGAACAGGCCGAAAACGGCGTTGTTGCACTTGAAAAATTCAATAATGATATGAATGGATTTGATGTTGCAATTCTCGACATTATGATGCCGGAGATGGACGGACTTGCAGTTTGTAAGGAGCTTAGGAAATCATCTTCCGATCTCGGTATTATTATGTTGAGCGCAAAGACACAGGAAATGGATAAGGTTACAGGTCTTCTTTTCGGCGCTGATGACTATGTCACAAAACCGTTTTCACCGAGCGAGCTTATGGCAAGGGTTGATGCAATATACCGCAGAGTTGAAATGACAAGAGGATTCAGAAAAAATGATACGACAGGTGATAGCATAATTCTTGATAATTTTGAGCTTAATCTTCGTAACAGAACTCTTGCTAAAAACGGTCAGCTTATTGAGCTTACTCAGGTTGAATTTCAAATTATTGAATATTTCTTTAAAAATCCCAATGCTGCGCTTTCGAGAAATTCTATTCTTAAAAAGGTTTGGGGAGAGAATTATTTTGGTGATGAAAAAATTGTTGATGTCAATATTCGAAGATTAAGAATGAAGATTGAGGATAACGCTTCAAGTCCAAATCGTCTTGTTACAATTTGGGGACTTGGATACAAATGGGTTACTGATAACCAATAAATTTTAGCTAATCGGCAGGAAGAATAATGAAGCAAATAATGAGGAGAAAATTAAATCTGCCTAAAATTGAAGGTATTACTTTAAGATGGGTTGTTAATATCGTTGGAGTAATACTGATATTCCTTTTGTGTGTTTTTATTGTTTCTTCCTTTGCTATTAAAAATCATTACTATTCAAATGTTGAGAGTATTTTAAATTCCGGTGCATCATCAACAGCGGTAAGCTATTTCTCATCTAATCTTGATGCAGGCATGACGCTTGAACAATCGGCAAGCGAATACATAGACAATTACAGCTATAAGGAAAAAACGACAACATGGATTATTGATAATGATGGTGATGTTGTTGTATCGTCAAACGGATTTGCGGTAGAAAAGCAGTTCATGCAGGATTATGAGGATGCACTAAAATCTCCAAGTGGCAGAGCGTCGTTCATCGGAAAGCTTGACAGCGGTGAGAAGGTCATGGCTGTAACAAGAATTATCAGTAATTCCGAAGGTTATCCGGTCGGTGCCGTTAGGGTGCTAAGCTCGCTTGAACAAATCGATTCTCAAATCGGCTCCATAATTTTCCTGTTGTTTTTGGCTTTTGTATTAGTTTTTGCAATAATAATCTTTTCTAATCTTTTCTTTATTCGTTCAATTATCGTTCCTGTTCAGGAGATTGAAGAAACAACAAAAAAAATATCGCAGGGCGACTATTCTGTTCGTATCGAAAAAAAGTATAACGACGAAATAGGTAATCTTTGTGATTCAATAAACAGTATGGCTGAAGAGATTTCAACCACTGATAAAATGAAAAATGATTTTATTTCAACCATTTCTCACGAGCTTAGAACGCCGCTCACATCCATAAAGGGTTGGGGCGAAACATTGACTCTTGGAATCAACGATAACGATAGCGTCGATGAATTAACTGCAAAGGGTTTGCAGGTTATTGTAAGCGAAGCGGGAAGACTTGAGGGGTTTGTTGAAGAGCTGCTTGATTTCTCAAGGCTTCAAAGCGGCAGAATGAATTTGAAGCTTGCAAAAACAGATATATTTGCAGAGCTTGACGAGACTGTGTTTACCTTTAGAGAAAGAGCTATGCGTGAGGGAATAGAGGTTAAATACAGAATCCCCGAAATTCCTGCAATAGCAGACGCGGATGCCAACAGATTAAAGCAGGTGTTCATGAATATCCTTGATAATGCATTGAAGTATTCTCGTGCACCAAGTAAAATATTTGTCAAAGCCGAGTTTGAACAGCTTGACGGAAAAAGCTATGCAAAAATCGCTATTGCCGACCAAGGATGCGGTATAAGTAAGGAAGACCTGCCGCATGTAAAGGAAAAATTCTATAAAGCCAATGTTTCGGTTAAGGGATCGGGTATAGGTCTTGCCGTAACCAATGAAATAATAAATTTGCACAACGGTAAGCTTGAGATAGACAGTAAGGAAGGTAAAGGTACACTTGTTACAATTTATCTTCCGATTGAAAATACACCTAATGATAATCAGTTGAGTTCTATTTCCGCTCAACAAATTGACGAAGAAATTGACAAGGGTGTTAATATGAAAGGCGAATAACTGCTATGAGTGAAAATAAAATAACACATAAGACATCGGTCGGAGGACAGGCTCTGATTGAAGGTATAATGATGCAAGGACCAAAGGGTGTTGCAACTGCGATAAGAAAGCCTGACGGTGATATTCTTGTTGAACACCATGATGTTAAGCACATTAAGGATAAGGTGAAATTTCTCGGTTTTCCTCTTATTAGGGGAATAGTTAATTTTATCGAATCCATGATACTCGGATATAAAATGCTTATGCATTCGGCAGAAGTATCGGGCATGGAGGATATAGAAGATGCCGAAATGAATAAATTTGAAAAGTGGCTTACAGATAAGCTCGGTGACAAATTTATGGATTTTATAATGGGAATAGCATCTGTCCTCGGATTTGCATTGGCGTTTTTAATTTTCTTTTATCTGCCTGTTTTTGTATTTAACAAATTGAACGGCTTGCTTGACGGCAGCTTAACAGCGTGGCAAGGTACTATTGAAGGTGTTTTGAAGATAGTTATATTTGTAGTTTACATCGCTATTGTCAGTCAAATGAAGGACATTAAGAGGACATTTATGTACCACGGTGCCGAGCATAAGTCAATCGCTTGCTATGAAGCAGGCTTAGACCTTACCGTTGAAAATGTAAAAAAATGCTGTCGTTTTCATCCAAGATGCGGAACATCCTTCATTTTTGTTGTACTGATACTAAGTATCGTATTTGCTACTTTACTTTCAAAAATTTTCCCGGATATAGCTAAGATAAGAGTTTTATGGATGCTGTTAAAGCTTGCTTTTATCCCTGTTCTTATGGGAGTAAGCTATGAGTTTATTCGTTATGCAGGCAAGCACGATAATGTATTTGTGAAAATTTTGAGTGCTCCGGGCTTATGGATGCAAAGGCTCACTACAAAAGAGCCTGACGACGCAATAATCGAGGTCGGCATTGCTTCATTAAAAGCCGTGATAACCGAAAATCCCGAGGATGATGAAATTAAATGACATTAAAGCAAGCGTATAGCTATTCGGTACAATTTCTCGAAAGAAATAATGTTGACGAAGCTGATTTTAAGGCTTTGTGTGCTGCCTGTCATATTGCAGGAATTAAAAATAGTGAATATCTCGCACATACTGAAGATTTCGTAAATGACAGTAAGCTTGCAGGCATGCTTTGGAGGCTGAAAAACGGTGAACCATTGCAATACATCATCGGTAAATGGGATTTCTATAACAGCGAATTTTTTGTAGGCGAGGGTGTACTGATTCCCCGTCCCGAAACCGAGGAACTTGTAGATAGAGCTGTTTTTGATATTAAGCAATTAGGACAATGTGTAGTATATGATTTATGTTCCGGCTCCGGTTGTATTGGGATAAGCGTTGCGAAGGAGTGTCCTAACGCACAGGTGTATCTTGTTGAAAAAAGCAAGGATGCGTATTTTTATCTTGAAAAAAATGCTAAAGGAATAGATAATGCACATATTATCAATGGTGATATTTGTCAAATTATTGATTTACCGAAGGCAGATGTTATAATTTCAAATCCGCCGTACATAAGAAGCAGTGAAATATCTTCACTTCAAAGCGAAGTTCGTCAGGAGCCTTTAATGGCTCTTGACGGAGGAGAGGACGGACTTGACTTTTACCGCATTATAAATGATAAATGGTCTTGTGCTTTTAACAAAAAAGGTATATTATATTTAGAAATAGGTGAGGATCAGGGCGATTCTGTTATTTCTATTTTGAGTAATTATACTAATATTGAGGTTTATAAGGATTTATATGGTAATGACCGCATGATTAGAGCGGTAAACAAGGGTGATTAAATGCTTTCTATTCTTTCATATTTACGCTCAGGCAATTATATTGAGGCAATAATTGTAATACTTTCAAGGTGCTTTGTAGTATTTTGTTGTTTGCCTATACACGAGCTTGCACATGGACTTGTTGCTAATAAGCTTGGTGACAATACGGCTAAAAATCAAGGAAGATTAACTCTCAATCCGTTTGCACATCTTAATCCTATCGGTGCAATTATGATTTTTGTTTTTGGAATAGGCTATGCAAATCCTGTTCCCGTAAACCCTAACAGGTTCAAAAATCCAAAGCGCGACATGGCGCTGACCGCATTTGCAGGACCGGTTTCAAATATTTTGATGGCTTTTATATCTGTATTCGTTTACACTGGAGTTAACACACTTTTACCGTATAATACCGTAACCTACGCAATTGGATATTTTTTCTATTTTGCAGCAATGGTTAATGTTACGTTGGCTGTATTTAATCTTCTTCCAATACCACCGCTTGATGGAGCAAAGGTGCTTGGAGCTGTATTACCTGAGGATAAATATTTTAAGTATATGCAGTATGAGAGATATATAATGTTAGGTCTTTTTGCACTTCTGTTTTTAGGAGTTCTTGATGCGCCGATTACTTTTTTATCATCACTTTTAATGCGTATTATTTCAATTATTCCGACTTTATTTTTTGCTATGTTTAAATGAGGTATAGATGGAAAAGCTGAATTACAAGATTGATGTTTTTGAAGGACCGATGGATCTTCTGCTGCATCTTATTTCAAAGCATAAACTGAATATAAATGATATTCCTATTGTTGAGCTTGTAAATCAATACATTGATTATGTAAAGCAAATGCAGGAGCAGGATTTTGATATTGCAGGCGAGTTTTTGGAAATGGCTGCAAGACTTATATATATCAAAACCGTTTCTCTTCTTCCAAAGCATGAGGAGGCGGAGAAGCTTAAGCAGGAGCTTACGGGAGAGCTTATCGAATATCGGGATTGTAAGATTATGGCGGGTAAGCTGGCTGAGCAAACAGATGGGTTTAATAGATTTGTTCGTCAGCCTGAGCAAGGACACATCAATTACGATTATGAACGCTTTCATGAAGGTGAGGAACTCCTAAATGCATACATAAGTGCTGCCGGTAGAGGGAGAAGGAAGCTTCCGCCGCCGCTTGAATCATTTAAGGTAATTGTTGCTAAAAAGTTTGTGGCTGTTGCATCAAAGGTCAGCTCGGTTTTAAATAAGCTGTCTTCAGGCAAAAAGGTCAGGTTTCTCTCTTTGTTTCAGGATGCTCAAACAAAAAGTGACATGGTGGCAACATTCCTTGCAGTTTTAGAGCTTGCCAAAACAAAAAAGATTACTATTGAAGGTGAAATGGAAAATCCATCTGTTACGATGACGGAAGAGGTGAATGATATTGAGCAATAATAATATTCTTGCTTCTTTAGAGGCTATGCTTTTTGCTGCGGGTGATCCTGTTGAGCCTGAAAAGCTTGCCGATGTGCTTGATATAGATATTGAAAATGTAATCAAAATGCTTGGTCATCTTGAGGCTTTATATGACGAAAATCAAAGAGGATTGAGACTTATCAGAATTGACGGTAAGTATCAGCTGTGCACAAGAGAGGAGTATGCAGATGAGGTTAAGGGCCTTCTTGAAATAAAAAAGAACACACCGCTCAGTCAGGCAGCCTTCGAGGTGTTAGCAATTGTTGCTTACAATAAATCCGTTACCAAATCCTTTATAGAGCAAATAAGAGGTGTTGATTGCAGCGGTTCGATTGCTAATCTTGTTCAAAAGGGCTTGATTGAGGAAAAAGGAAGACTTGATCTTCCGGGCAGACCTCTTGTTTACGGTACAACAGATAGGTTTTTAAGATGCTTTTCCCTGAACAGCCTTGATGATCTTCCGGATCTACCTGATGATCCTGAGTTAAAGGATGATTCGCAAACATCATTGTTTGAAGAGAATTCAGGCGA
>CAMGDK010000070.1 GCA_946042285.1 uncultured Clostridia bacterium
TCGAAGTCTGCCAGCGTGTAGAAATCTGTAAATTGACTTTTTCTACACGCTGAAAGACACTCGGTTGAGTGTCTTTTTTTGTTTGCTTTATTTAGATTAAAAACAGGTAGCTGAATACTCCGTAAAGCGATGTAACCAATGCAAGAATTTTTGCAACAACCGTCGGCTTGCCTTTTGCAACTGCTACGATAACACCTATTGCGGCGGGCACAATACCGAGCCAAGCCATAATGATTTCCGTTTTAAAGTTTTCCGGTAATGCAGTAGCGTTGATGAATGTTATCATGATTCCAAGCATTACGGAAAGCACAAAAAAGATTTTGTGTACCGTGTCATTCTTTTTAGGTACAAACATAAAAACTGTTGTAACAATAAAAGAAAAGATAATAACTACCTCTAAAATAAATAACGCACCGAGTGCCATAATATTTCCCCCTTCTTCACCTTGTGATTATCTTGTGATTATATTGTATATTATATCAAGTCGTTTAGTCAATACTATTTGTGATATTTTGAGTTGGAGGAAATTGAAAACGCTCTGTAAACCTGCTCAAGAAGCACCATTCTCGCAAGCTGATGAGGAAGTGTCATTTTTCCAAATGACAGCTTTGTTCTTGCAAGCGATTTAACATTGTCCGATAACCCGAATGAGCCACCGATAATAAAGCAGATTGATGATGCTTCAAGGCTGATTTTTTCAATTAGCAGTGAGAAGTCGGGGCTTGAGTATTCCTTTCCCTCAATGCAAAGCGGGATAATATAAGCACCCTTCGGGATTTTCTTTGCAATTCTTTCTCCCTCTTTTTCAATAACTCTGCATATTTCGGCAGGGGAAGGGTTGTCCGATGCCCTTTCTTCATCAATTTCAATTATTTCAAGCCTGCAAAATGAGGACAGTCGCTTGCTGTATTCGGCGCATCCGTCTCGCAGATAGCCCTCCTTTAGCTTACCTACGGCAATCACTGTAACATTTATCATAACGAAATACCCTTGTCATAGCTTTCTGTCGGCGAAACATAAAGCCTGTAATCTATGTTTTCCTCTAATCCTATTTCGCCCAGCGCACATATCGCTGTTTGCCTTGCAATATCGGGCATGTTGTTTTCCTCGCTTAAATGAGATAAAACAAATCTTGTCGTGCCTGATTTCGCAAGCTGTTTTATGTACTCGGCGCAGGCAAAGTTTGAAAGATGCCCCTCGACGCCGAGTATTCTTTGCTTTAGATTATAAGAATACGGTCCTGTTTGAACCATTGAAATCTCGTGATTGGACTCAATAAAAATCATATCCGTGCCCTCAAGCACCTCTTTTGCGCTGTCGGTTACATATCCTGTATCGGTGCAAACGGAAATCGATCGATTATCAGGCAAATTAAATCTAAATCCAATGCAATCAACACTGTCATGACTTTGCTTAAAGGTTAATACCGTCGTATCCTCAAGCTCTAATTTTGTGCCGATAGGCTGAATATTTACCTTGTCGTTGATGATTTCATCAAGAAGCATTTTGTCAATGCAAGCACTTGCGGCATAAACGGGAGTGTTGTGCCTTGATGCAAATACGCGTATTCCTTTAGCATGGTCGCTATGCTCGTGAGTGACGAATATACCCTCAATGCTTTCAGGGTTAATTCCTCTGTCAAAAAGTGCATTTTCACATCTTTTTGCAGATACACCTATATCTACAAGATAATTGTGTCCCATGCAGGAAATCAATATGCAGTTACCCTTACTGCTTGAAAACAGCTGACAAGCCTTAGCCATATATTTTCTCCAAACAAAAAGAGCTGAAACAACATCGTTGAAGCAGCTCTGTTTTTTAATAATTATCCAGCGTCGGAAATAACATCGGCGTCGTTGATGGTAACACGCCTAATGTCCGCGCCTAAGGAATTGAATTTTTCACATATATCCTCGTAGCCTCTGTCGATATATTGAATATCCTCAACAGTAGTTTCACCCTTGCCTGCAAGACCTGCAATAACCATTGCCGCACCTGCACGAAGGTCTGTTGCCTTAACGGTAACACCTGTAAGATAATCGACACCCTCGATAACTGCAATCTTGCCGTCAACCTGAATGTCGGCACCCATACGAAGAAGCTGACCTACATACTGAAAACGGCTGTCCCAAACACTTTCCGAAAGAATACTTGTACCCTTTGCAAGTGACAACAGCACTGCCATTTGCGGCTGCATGTCGGTAGGGAAGCCGGGATGAGGCATAGTTTTAACATTACAACGAGTGAGCGGCTTGAATCTTGTTACTCTGACAGCGTCATCGTATTCAATGATTTCAGCACCCGCCTCCTCAAGCTTTGCGCTGATTGACTCGAGATGCTTTGGTATTACATTTTTAATAAGCACATCGCCGCCGCAGGTTGCCGCAGCAACCATGTATGTTCCTGCTTCAATCTGGTCGGGTATTATTGAATATGTGCAGCCGTGGAGCTTTTCAACACCTCTGATTTTAATTACATCGGTACCCGCGCCTCTGACATCTGCACCCATTGAGTTAAGGAAGTTAGCAAGGTCAACGATGTGAGGCTCCTTTGCCGCATTCTCAATAACGGTAAGTCCTCTTGCAAGCACAGATGCAAGCATAACATTCATCGTTGCACCGACAGAAACGGTATCCATATAAATAGAAGCACCGACAAGCTTGTCGGCATTAGCACACACCATGCCGTTAATTGTTTGAACATCGGCACCGAGCATCTCAAAGCCCTTTATATGAAGGTCGATAGGTCTTGCGCCGAAATCGCATCCGCCCGGCATTGCAACCTCTGCCTTTTTAAATCTGCCAAGCATAACACCGATAAGATAGTAGCTTGCTCTGAAATGTGACGCAAGCTCATAAGGTACCGGCTTGAACGATACTCCTCTTGAGTCAATTTCCAATGTGTTGCTGTTAATCATTTTAATTCCTGCGCCCATAAGGTCAAGGATTTGAACAATTAAGCTAACATCGCTGATATTCGGTATATTTTCAATTCTTACTACATCGTCAGCAAGCAGTGCAGCAGGAATAATAGCAACAGCGGCATTCTTTGCACCGCTGATATTAACTTCGCCGAAAAGTTCGTGACCACCGCGAATCACAAAATTCTCCAAGCTGATTCACCTCTCTTGTAGAAGTCGTATATATATAATTTGTGTCGTATTCTAAATATTATAAATTCCAAAAGCTTCGCCTATTATATCAAAATAATGCGATAAAAGGAATGATATATAGCGTATTTTTTCCAAAATGTAACCACTTTGATTTGTGTATCAAAGTGGCAATTTTGTATAAAACTATACAATATATTGTTGTCAGAGCAACATATTGCAATATATGCCGAAATATTGTATATCAAAAGAGTAACAAAAGAGTAACATAATACACCCGAATTGTCAAGATATTTAGCTATTTTATCTGCTCAATTTTGTCGCCGGTAACAAAAAACACATGATCGGCAATATCCATCATAGCCTTGTCATTCATCGAATCGGTGTAAAAATTATCAATATGAGCATCGGGATACAGCTCGTTAAATATCTTTACCTTGTTGTCAAGAAAGCATAATCTTAAAAATTTACCTGTTTTTTTGTCAATGGAGGAGCCGACATAATTCTTAATTCCCATCCGCTTCATTATTTCATCAAGCAAAAAATCAGTAGTTCCGGAAACGATGATGTCATCATCCTTTCTCACTTCTTCGTACCACGGTTTTATTTTATGCTCGTTTTTATCCCAAAACTTTTTAACATCTTCTTCAAGGTTGTTGCTTTGCTTTGTGTAGTATCCCTCAAGAAATCCTGCGTAGGCATCGACGGCATCCTCTACTGTGAAAAGGTGAAATTTGTCCTTAAATGCAATGTACAGAAGCTTCGGAACATATTTCCAAATTTTAGGATCTGTCTTAACATAGTACAAAATGAAATCAACAAGTGTTTCTCCGTCGTATATAGTATTGTCAAAATCAAAAACGTTCATAAATTTTCTCCGTTGGCAGTCATTGGGAGTTTGTAAAAAATCCACGAATTATATCGTTGTCTTAAACTGCTTTTTATTTTAACATAACATATATTTATAATCAACCTTGACAACTGAGAAAAATAATTATATATTTGAATAAGTATAACTTAAATTCAAATGGTTATATCAGTAATTTTTCAGGAGGTCTGCAGCAACTGCCGCAGCGATGAAAAAATGAAATTGAATTTAAAGGATTTTATAAAAACCGATGTTGTTATCGTCGGCAGCGGTGTTGCAGGCTTGTTTGCCGCACTATGTCTTCCGGCAGATAAGGATGTTCTTGTAATAACAAAGGAAGCACTTGATGAGTGTGATTCGTTTCTTGCGCAGGGAGGAGTCTGCGTATTAAAGGATGTGAATGACTTTAAGTGCTATTTTGAGGATACAATGAAGGCGGGACATTATGAAAATGATCCTGAATCCGTTAAGGTTATGATTGAGTCCTCGCAGGATGTTATCGGAACTCTCGTTAAGCTCGGGGTTGATTTTGATACAGACGAAAGCGGTGAATACGACTACACCCGTGAGGGTGCACACAGAAGAAACAGGATTCTTCATCATAAGGATGAAACCGGTAAGGAGATTACCGCTACCTTGCTTAAGATTGCAAAGAAGAGAGATAATATCACACTTGTTACCCGCACAACAATGATTGACTTTATCTGCAAGGACAATATTTGTCAGGGCATTGTTTGCGAGGATGAGTACGGCGAAATGGGTGCTATCATTGCAAGGGATATTGTCCTTGCAACAGGAGGCATTGGCGGTTTATTCCTTAATTCAACAAACTATCCGCACATCACCGGTGACTCGTTTGCGCTTTCGCTTAAGCACGGAGTTGAGCTTAAGGACATGAATTATATACAAATTCACCCTACAACACTTTACAGCAAGAAAAAGGGCAGACGCTTCCTTATAAGCGAAAGTGTTCGCGGTGAGGGTGCAATTCTTCTTAATGAAAACGGCGAGCGCTTCACGGACGAGCTTCAGCCCAGAGATGTCGTGACAGACGCAATCGTTAAGGAAATGAATAAGTTTTCAACCGATCATGTATATATCACTCTCCCGACAATGACAACAGAGCAGGCTAAGGACCGTTTTCCGAATATTTTTGAGGCTTGCATGGACGAGGGATATGACATAACAAAGGACAGAGTGCCTGTTACTCCTGCACAGCATTACATGATGGGCGGAGTTAAAACAGATATTGACGGCAAAACAACAATGAGCCATCTTTTTGCAGTCGGTGAAACTGCGTGCAACGGCGTTCACGGTAAAAACAGGCTTGCTTCAAATTCGTTGCTCGAAAGCCTTGTTTTTGCAAAGCGTGCAGCAGATGTTATTGCAAACGACAATGAAGAAAAGATTGTCGATTTACCTGAGGTTGACCTTGCTTCTTATCCGAATAAAAAGGATAGGGAAAAGGAATTCAAAGGATTGATTATGGATGAGATTAGGAGAAAGGACGCAGAGTTTTATGATAAATGGTGTAACAATGAAAATCAATGTCGATGAGTATATTCTTAACACTCTTAAAGAGGACATTACATCGGAGGATGTTTCAACTAATGCTGTTATGCCTGAGGACAGGCAGGGTAAGGCAGACCTTATCTGCAAGCAGGACGGCATAATCTGCGGACTTGATATTTTTAAGCGTACATTCGAGCTTCTTGACGATACTGCAAGATTTGAAGCGAATTTCAAGGACGGAGATAAGGTCAAAAAGGGTGATCTTCTCGGTGTAATTTACGGCGATGTTAAGGCAATCTTAAGCGGTGAGAGAACTGCACTCAACTATCTTCAGCGAATGAGCGGCATTGCTACAATGACAAGGGAATATGTTGATCAGCTTGAGGGCTTCTCTGCAACCTTGCTTGATACAAGAAAGACAACTCCTAACATGAGACCGTTTGAAAAATATGCCGTTACGGTAGGCGGTGCAACTAACCACAGATATAACCTTTCCGACGGCGTGCTGCTTAAGGATAATCATATCGGTGCAGCAGGCTCTGTAACTAAGGCTATCCAAATGGCAAGGGCTTATGCTCCGTTTGTAAGGAAGATTGAGATTGAAACAGAGACTCTTGAGCAGGTGCAGGAGGCGCTTGACGCAGGCGCAGATATTATCATGCTCGACAATATGACAAACGAAACAATGAAAAAAGCTGTTGAAATGATAAACGGCAAAGCTCAAACCGAATGCTCAGGCAATGTCACAAAGGAAAGGTTAAAGGAAATTGCCGAAATCGGTGTTGACTTTATTTCGTGCGGCGCACTTACTCACTCGGCACCTATCATGGATGTCAGCCTTAAAAATCTTACACCGACAGAATAAGCCTTGAGCTTTTCAGGACATAATAATACGGGTGATTGTTATGAGCAGCGTTAAAAAGGTTATAGAAATACTGATAGAAAAGGGTTGGCATATTTCTTTTGCGGAATCCTGCACCGGCGGTATGTGTTGCAGTGCACTTGTTGATGAGGCGAATGCTTCAAGCGTTTTGGATATGTCGTTCGTAACCTATGCAAATGAGGCGAAGATAGAGCTTCTCGGTGTAAGTGCAGATACAATCCTTGCAAACGGTGTTGTTAGCGAGGAGGTTGCTCGTGAAATGGCAATCGGTGTTTCCAAAAGAGCAAAAAGCGAAATAGGTGTAGGCGTTACAGGTGTCGCAGGACCGGGCGGCGGAACTGCAAAAAAGCCAGTCGGTATGGTCTGCTTCGGCTTTTGTATCAATGGTGATGTAAAGACATACACAATGCATTTCGGTCAGCTTGGCAGGAACAATGTGCGTAAGGCGAGCGTTGAATTTGTTTATAATACAATTTTAGACTTGATGAATGAGTAATATTGAGTTATAATGAATGTGATGAGATAAGGAGAATAATGTTATGAAAAGGATTTACAGAAGTAAAAATGATAGAAGAATCAGCGGCGTTTGCGGTGGTATTGCTGAGTATTTTGATGTTGATCCTACAATTATAAGAATCGCATGGGTTATTATTTCCGTTTTCTCTGCATCTGTACCTGGACTTTTGATTTATTTCCTTTGCGCAATCATAATTCCCGATGAGCCGGACAGCTATGACACTACTGCACATTATCAGGATGACAGCACTGAAGGCAACACTCATGGCGGAAATACGGATTTTTATTATAACGAAAAGTAAAAGTCATATAATTCAATAATAAGCTGGTGTGGCGCAGTTGGTAGCGCAATTGATTCGTAATCAATAGGCCGTCGGTTCAAGTCCGATCACCAGCTCCAAAAAAGGCATTGTTTTTTAATGCCTTTTTATTTATACAATAACCCTCGAATCAATTCTTAAACGAGGGTTTGTCAGCAGTCTGACGGAGGGTACTTAAACCCTCCGATTTTTTA
>CAMGDK010000071.1 GCA_946042285.1 uncultured Clostridia bacterium
CGGCAACGCAGATTTTCGGTGACGATCCCGAAATCATGGCGCGCTCGGCAATAAAGTGTCTTGAGTTCAATCCAAGCGCTATTGACATAAACATGGGCTGTCCGGCACCGAAGGTTGCATCAAACGGCGGCGGTGCAAGCCTTATGAAAAATCCACTGCTTGCAGGCGAAATTGTTAAGGCAGTCAGCAGTGCCGTTAGTATTCCCGTTACCGTAAAGATAAGAGCAGGCTGGGACGACGAAAGCATTAACGCAGTTGAGCTTGCAAGAATTGTTGAAAAAAACGGTGCATCGGCAGTTGCCGTTCACGGAAGAACAAGGATGCAAATGTATTCGGGTAAGGTTGATTATTCAATAATTGCCGATGTTAAAAGGGCTGTCGATATTCCCGTAATCGGCAACGGTGATATTGTCGATGAGCAAAGCGCCGCGATAATGCTTGAAAGGACTAATTGCGACGGCATTATGATTGGCAGGGGTGCGCTCGGCAATCCTTGGATTTTCAAGAGAATTGACGCGTATCTGTCCGAATGTCGCGTTTTGCCCGATGTCAGCGTTAACGAAAAAATGGTCGTAATGCTAAAGCATATTCAAACGCTGATTGAATACAAGGGTGAATATACAGGCATAAGAGAGGCGAGGCACCATGCGGGATATTACACAAAGGGACTTCGCAATTCTGCCGGTTACAGACGAGAGCTCGGCAGGCTTGAAAGCTATGAGCAGTTAGAGGAAATTGCATTTAGAATTGCAAAGGATAATGAGTGATGATTTTTAAGAATTGTACATTTTTTAACGATTGTTTTGAAAAGGATTTTGCCGATATTGAAATTGAAGACGGTGTTATTAAGCAGATAGGCAGTCTTAACGGCGAGGGCAAGGATATGAGGGGACTGACGCTTATCCCCGGATTTGTTGATGTTCATATTCACGGCTGCGGCGGCGGTGATGCGTCTGATGCAAGCAGTGACAGCCTTGAAAAAATCACAAGGGAGCTTGCCCGTCACGGCGTAACCTCGTTTTGCCCGACAACTATGACACTCGGCACAAATCAGCTTGTTAAAGCAGTTAAGGAGATAAAGAATTTCAAATCAAGCGGAGCAAAAATTGCGGGCATAAATCTTGAGGGCCCGTTCATCGCCATGAGTAAAAAGGGCGCACAAAATCCTGCTTATGTCAGAGCAGGAAGCGTTGAAGAATTTGATGAAATAAATGAAGCGTCAGGCAATCTTGTAAGGCTTATCACAATTGCACCGGAGGCGTTTGACAGCGAGGATTTTATTAAGCATGTCAGCAGTAAATGCACAGTGTCAATCGGTCATTCTGCCGCAGACTCGAAGGAGTGTAAGAGGAGTATAGACAACGGCATCAGGCATGCGACACATCTTTTCAATGCCATGACGCCTATGACTCACAGAGAGGCGGGCATTGCAGGCACGGTGCTCGACGACGAGCGAGTTATGTGCGAGCTTATTTGCGACGGCGGTCATATTTGCCCGACGGTTATCAGGAATGCATTTGATATGCTTGGACAGGACAGAACAGTTGTCGTAAGTGATTCGATGAGAGGTGCAGGACTCGGTGAGGGCGAGTTTGAGCTTGGCGGTCAGCAGGTATTCGTTAAGCCCAACGGCAAATACGCTGTTCTTGAGGACGGCACAATTGCCGCTTCAATCACCAACATTCATCAGGAGTTTAAAAATCTTATTGATTTCGGCATAGATATTAAAACTGCGCTTAAGGCGTGCACAATCAATCCTGCGCGCGCAATTAAAGAGGATGAGCATATCGGCTCAATTAAGGTAGGTAAGCGCGCAGACCTTGTTTTCCTTGATGAAAAGCTTGATATAAAAGAGGTTTATATTGATGGAATACTCGCTTAATATTGTACTTATCGAGCCTGAAATTCCGCAGAATACAGGCAATATTGCAAGAACCTGTGCCGCAACAGGCGCAAGGCTTCATCTTGTAGGTCCTATGGGATTTCAAATTACGGATAAGCAGGTTAAAAGGGCAGGTCTTGACTATTGGGACAAGCTTGATATTTCCTATTACGACAGTACAGAGGAATTTTTTGAGAAGAATAAGGACGGCAGGTTTTACTATTTTACAACAAAGGGTGAGATTACCCATTCCGATATGAAATACGAAAACAATGCCTATCTCGTTTTCGGCAAGGAGACAAAGGGGCTTCCCGAGGAGCTTTTGAAGGAAAATCACGACACCTGCGTTAGATTACCCATGCGCGGAATAATTCGCAGTCTTAATCTTTCAAATGCAGTGTGCGTCGGCACATACGAGGTGCTAAGGCAGTGGGGCTATCCCGAGCTTTCGCAAAAGGGTAAGCTGACTAAATACGATTGGTAAGGATTATTATTTTTTGAGGTTCATATATGAAATTATTAGTCATTGATGGCAACAGTATTGTCAACCGTGCATTTTACGGCATCAAGCTTCTTACAACTAAATCAGGTGAGTACACAAATGCGATCTACGGCTTTTTAACAATTTTGCTTAAGCTTCGTGATTTGTGCGAGCCTGACGCCGTTGCAGTTGCGTTTGATGTGCATGCGCCTACCTTTAGGCATAAAATTTACAGCGACTATAAGGCAGGCCGTCACGCCATGGCAGACGAGCTAAGGTCGCAGATGCCTGTGCTTAAGGAGCTTCTTCACTCGCTTGGTATAAAGACACTTGAGGCTGAGGGCTGGGAGGCAGATGATATTCTCGGCACTCTTGCCTCTGCTTGCAGAAAAAACGGTGACGAATGCTTTATCGCAACAGGTGACAGGGACTCTCTTCAGCTTGCTCACGGCGGAGTAAAGGTGCTTCTTGCAAGAACAAAGATGGGACAGGCAGTAACCGATGTTTATGACGAAAAAGCAATAATGGAGGAGTACGGCGTTACTCCCGCACAGTTAATTCAGGTTAAGGCGCTTCAGGGTGATTCGAGCGATAATATCCCGGGTGTTGCAGGCGTAGGAGCAAAGACTGCACTCGACCTTATTCAGCGCTTTGAAAGCATTGATAATATTTATGAAAATCTTGACGATATTGATATTAAGCCGGGGGTAAGAGCAAAGCTTGCAAACGATAAGGACAAGGCTTATTTGTCATTAGAGCTTGGTGAAATCCGCACAGATGCACCGATAAGCCTTGATATAAATGATTATGTAATTAAGGATAGAAACGAGCAGCAGGCAGTTTCGCAGTTTGTAAGGCTCGAGCTGTTTTCGCTTATTCCTAAATTCAATCTTGATCCTAATAATGCAGGTGTATCGGTTAAGGGAGATGAGCCTGAAAAGGAGCGTGAAATCTCTCGCCTTACATGTGTCGATGCAGATTATTTGCTTGACAGAGTTAGAGGCAATGACACATATTTTTACCCTGTAATCGTGGATAACAGCATTACGGATTTGTATATTTGCTTTGGTGATGAGATTATTGTAATGCCGTCGGAAACACCGGAGTATTCGTATTTTGTAAGAAATTTCTTTGCAGATGAGAGCACTGCAAAATACACATACAACACAAAGGAGCTTCACCGTCTTGCGTGCAGGTACGGCGTTGAGCTTAAGGGTGTAAAGGGCGACTTAATGCTAAGTGCATATCTTCTTCGACCGAGTGACAGTAATTATGATATTGAGCATCTTTGCCTTGAGTACGGAGTTAAAATACCGGAATTTCTCAATTCTCTCGGCGAAAAGGATATGACAGTGTCGCTTGCCGCAGTAATCAAGCCGTTGTTTGAAAAGACAGACAGGCTTATTGATGAGGCAGACGAAAGAATGCTTCTTGATGAAATTGAGCTTCCGCTCAGCGCAGTGCTTGCAAGGATGGAATATGCAGGCTTTGAGGTTGATAAGCAGGGCATTGAGTCCTTCGGTAAAATGCTTGGAGAAAGAATCGGCGAGCTTACAAAATCAATTTATGAAAGTGTCGGCTACGACTTTAACATCAACTCTCCAAAGCAGCTCGGTAAGGCTCTTTTTGAGGATTTAGGTCTGCCCTGCAAAAAGAAGACAAAGACAGGATATTCGACTAACGCGGAGGTGCTTGAGGGACTTGTAGGCGAGCATGCTGCAATTTCTCAGATACTTGAGTATCGTTCACTCAGCAAGCTTAAGTCAACATACTGCGACGGCTTGCTTAAGGTCATTGAGGACGACGGCAGAATTCATACAAGATTTAATCAGGTTGAAACAAGGACGGGCAGAATATCATCTCTTGAGCCGAATTTGCAGAATATTCCAATACGCACAGAGCTTGGCAGAGAAATGAGAAAGTTCTTTGTTGCAGGAGAGGGCAAGAAGCTTGTTGATGTCGATTACAGTCAAATTGAGCTGCGTGTTTTGTCCGACCTTGCAGATGACAAAACTATGATTGACGCTTTCAATAACGGCGATGACATTCATGCAATAACTGCTTCACAGGTGTTTAATCTGCCACTTGAATTTGTAACTCCGCAAATGAGAAGCAGGGCAAAGGCAGTTAACTTTGGTATCGTTTACGGTATCGGTGCTTTTTCGCTTGCAAAGGATATAGGTGTTTCAAATGCTGAGGCAAAGCAGTATATCGAAAGCTATCTTTCAACATACAGCGGCGTAAATAATTATATGAAGCAGATGATAGAAAAGGCGAAGGATAAGGGATACAGCGAAACCTTGTTCAAGAGAAAGCGTTACCTTCCCGAGCTTGCATCAAGCAATCACATGCTAAGGTCGTTTGGTGAGCGCGTTGCAAGGAATATGCCTATTCAGGGCACTGCCGCCGATATTATCAAAATTGCCATGGTTAAGGTTGACCGTCGTTTATCGGATGAGGGCATGAAATCGCATCTTATTCTTCAGGTGCATGATGAGCTTATTGTTGAGGCGCCTGAAAACGAGGCTCAAAAGGCTCTTGAAATCGTTACGCAGGAAATGGAGAATGCATGTAAAATGAAGGTGCTTCTTCGTGCAGACGGCTCAATAGGAGATACATGGTATGATGCTCATTAAAAGAATGGAAAAGCAGGATATTGACTCCGTTTACGAGATTGAGTGTGCCTGCTTTTCAAATCCGTGGAGCAGAGAGGATATTGCAGGTCAGCTTGAGCTTGAAACCTCTCACTTTCTTGTAGCGCTTGTTGACAACAGAGTCGCAGGATATATGGGACTGCAAATTTTTTCGGGCGAGGGATATGTAACAAATGTTGCTGTTTTGCCCGAATACAGAAGACAGGGAATTGCAGAGGCTTTGATTAAAAATCAGCTTGAAAACGAAATGGAGTTTATCTCGCTTGAGGTTAGGCAAGGCAACGCTCCTGCAATTTCACTTTACGAAAAATGCGGATTTGAGAATGTCGGCATCAGACCGAATTTTTATACAAATCCAAACGAAAACGCGATAATAATGACAAAGCAAAAGGATAATTTATGAAGATATTGGGAATTGAGTCCTCGTGCGACGAAACGGCTTGCGCTGTTGTTGAGGACGGCAGAAAGGTTCTTTCAAATGTAATAGCAACATCACTTGAGGAGCATAAGCTCTACGGCGGAGTTGTGCCGGAAATTGCATCAAGGCGACATGCAGAGTCTATCAGCGCAGTTGTTAAAGAGGCTCTCGAGCAGGCTGATTGCAGTCTTGATGATATTGATGCGATCGCCGTTACTTATGCACCGGGATTGATTGGCGCGCTTCTTGTGGGTGTTAATTTTGCAAAGGGACTTGCACTTTCTGCAAATAAGCCGTTAGTGCCTGTACATCACCTGAGGGGACATATTGCATCAAACTACATATCAAGTGATATTGAACCACCGTTTCTTTGCCTTGTTGTAAGCGGCGGTCACTCGCATATCGTTGCGGTAAATTCATATACGGATTTTGAAATAATCGGTAAAACGAGGGATGATGCGGCAGGAGAGGCTCTTGACAAAGCAGGCAGGACTATGGGACTCGAGTATCCGGGCGGCGTAAGCATTGACAAAATCAGCCGTCAGGGCGACGAAAATGCCTACAAATTCCCACACCCGAGGGTTAACGGATGTCCTTATGATTTTTCGTTCAGCGGACTTAAAACCGCTGTAATCAACACTGTTCACAACGCACAGCAAAAGGGTGAAAGAATCAACATACCGAACCTTGCGGCATCGTTTCAAAAAAGCGTTGTTGATTGCCTGATGAATAATGTCGAAAATGTAATTGTCGAAAAGAATTTTAAAAAATTAGTAATAGCGGGCGGCGTTTCTGCAAATTCTAAATTAAGAGAAGAGGCAAAAAGGCTTTGCGATAAAAGGGGTGTTACTCTTTACCTGCCTGAGCTTAAATATTGCGGTGACAATGCCGCGATGATTGCGTCGCAGGGATACTATGAATTTCTTAGCGGTGCCGTTGCAGATGAAAGCCTTAATGCTTATGCAACCATGCCTATTGATGAAAACTACAAAACAATTTAACTTACCATTATTATATTGTGACAAAATAATGAATTTTTAGCTGTGATATTGAATTTTTTTTGTTTTTTGGTATAATTAACTGGAATAGAATTTTTTAGAGTTTTATTCTTGGCATTACAAACTATTTTTCATATAAGGAGAATAAATTATGGAAACAAATTTGACAAAAAATCCATCTCTCCTCAAGTGGCTTGATGAGAAGGTTGAGCTTCTCAAGCCTTCAAAGATTGTATGGATCGACGGCTCAAAGGAGCAGATTGATGCTCTTAAGGCAGAGGCTTGCGAGACAGGCGAGATGATTAAGCTTAATGAGGAGCTTCTTCCTGACTGCTATCTTCACAGAACAGCTGAAAACGATGTTGCTCGTGTTGAGGCTCGTACACTTATCTGTACATCAAAGGAGGAGGATGCAGGTCCTACAAATCACTGGATGGATCCTCAGGAATGCTACAAGATGCTTTATGACATCGCTGCCGGCTCTTACGAGGGCAGAACAATGTATATCATTCCTTATTCAATGGGCCCTGTCGGCTCACCGTTCTCAAAGATCGGTATCGAAATCACAGACTCAATTTATGTTGTTCTTAACATGAATATCATGACAAGAGTAGGCAAGGCAGTTCTTGATTGCCTCGGCGATTCTGATGACTGGGTACGCGGCATGCACTGTAAGTGCAATGTTGATCCTGACAACAGATGGATTGTTCAGTTCCCTGAGGACAACACAATTATTTCAGTTAACTCAGCTTACGGCGGTAATGTACTTCTCGGTAAGAAGTGCTTTGCTCTTCGTATAGCTTCATATCTTGGTAAGAACGAGGGCTGGCAGGCAGAGCACATGCTCATCCTCGGTCTTCAAAAGCCATCAGGCGAAACAAAGTATATATGCGCTGCATTCCCATCAGCTTGCGGTAAGACTAACCTTGCTATGCTCATCCCAC
>CAMGDK010000072.1 GCA_946042285.1 uncultured Clostridia bacterium
ACACCTAAGCCTTCGTCGGCAGCGTCAGATGTGTATAAGAGACAGTCTAAAAGGATATGTTAAGGAATCTGTTTTTGCTCCGTTATTCAAGCTGCTTGAGGCTTCGTTTGAGCTTATAGTGCCGCTTGTTATTGCTTCAATAATAGATGACGGCATAAAGAATAACGATATTAAGCTTATTGTCGGCAGATCCGGTATTTTAGTTGTACTTGCGTTTGTCGGCATGGTTGCAGCCATTACGGCACAGTATTTTTCTGCAAAAGCAGCTACCGGATTCGGCAGAAAGCTCAGGCATGCATTGTTTGAAAAAATACAAACACTTTCGTTTAATGAGCT
Source organism: uncultured Clostridia bacterium (assembly GCA_946042285.1). Taxonomy (GTDB): domain Bacteria; phylum Bacillota; class Clostridia; order Oscillospirales; family Acutalibacteraceae; genus Eubacterium_R. The sequence goes on from CAMGDK010000072.1 coordinate 337, forward strand.
TGATAACCTTGGTACCTCTTCACTTATTACAAGAATGACTAATGACACAAATCAGGTTCAAAACGGTGTAAATCTTGTTTTAAGACTCTTTTTGCGTTCGCCGTTTATAGTTTTGGGTGCTATGATTTGCGCATTTTTCATTGATGTTAAGTGTGCAATGATTTTTCTTGTTGCAATTGTTTTGCTGTCTGTTGTTGTATTTGGAATTATGGCATATACTATTCCGAAATACAGGGATATTCAGTCTAAGCTTGACGATGTTACTTTGATAACAAGAGAGAATATTGAGGGCGCAAGAGTAATAAGAGCATTTACCGGTGAGAAAAATGAAATTGCAGAATTTGAAAAAAGGAATAGGGCACTTTCTTCTCTGCAAAAGGCAGTCGGCAGAATATCCGCTCTTCTTAATCCGCTGACTTATTTGATTATCAATATGGCAATTGTAATGCTGATATACAGCGGTGCACTTCGTGTTAATGCAGGTGATCTTACTCAGGGTGAGGTTGTTGCTCTTTATAACTATATCAGTCAGATCTTAGTTGAGCTAATTAAGCTTGCGAATTTGATTGTTACGGTTACAAAGGCATTTGCATCCGCAAACAGAATTGAGAAGGTATTTGCTCAAGTGAATACGCTTGAGCACAATAACAATGATGCAAAATCAAATTCATATATTGAGTTTGATAATGTTTCATTGAGGTATAAAAACGCTTCGGAGGACTCGCTTTCGAACATTTCGTTTAAGCTTAACGCAGGCGAAGTGATGGGAGTAATTGGCGGAACAGGCTCAGGTAAATCATCACTTGTTTCTTTAATTCCTCATTTCTATGATGCTACCGAAGGAACTGTTTATGTGGATGGCAAGGATGTTAAATCACTTGATACTGATGAGTTACGAAATAAAATCGGATTTGTTCAGCAAAAGGCGGTGCTGTTTAAGGGTACTGTAAGAGAAAATATGCTCTGGGGTAACAAAAATGCAACAGATGAAGATATACTCGAAGCTTTAAAGGATGCTCAAATATATGACACCATTCAAAGCAAAGGCGGACTTGATTTTGAAATTGAGCAGGCAGGCGGTAACCTTTCAGGAGGTCAAAAGCAAAGACTTTGCGTTGCAAGAGCTCTTGTTCGCAAGCCTGAAATATTGATTCTTGACGATTCTTCATCAGCGCTTGATTTTGCTACAGAAGCAAAATTGAGAGAGACAATTTATGGACTTGATTATAAGCCGTCTGTATTTATTGTTTCACAAAGAGCGTCGTCTGTTATGAGTGCAGATCAAATTATAGTTCTTGATGACGGCGTATGTGTAGGCTTGGGAAATCATTATGAATTACTCAACAACAGTGTTATTTATAATGAAATCTATTCCTCCCAATTTGAAAAGGAGGATGCGTAATGAAAAATAAAGCTACCTTAAAAAAAGTATTTGAATATATAGGAAGGTATAAATATTATCTGCTGCTTTCAATGATATTTGCATTGATTTGCGTTTCAATGACCTTATATGCTCCTATTCTTATCGGCAGGGCTATTGATTTTATCTTGGAGCCGGGAAAGGTTAATTTTAACGAAATTAAACCTTTGCTTATTAAAACAGCAATCATTATTTCGGCAACCTCAATTGTGCAGTGGTTAATGAATGTTTGTAATAATAAAATCACATACAACGTTTCAAGAGATTTGAGAAAAAGAGCCTTTGACAAAATAGAGGTTTTGCCATGCTCTTATCTCGATTCACACCAGAAGGGCGATATTGTAAGCAAGGTAATAACCGATGTTGATCAAATATCCGACGGACTGTTAATGGGATTTACACAGTTTTTCACAGGTGTTATTACAATAGTCGGCACTCTTGCTTTTATGTTGAGCATAAATGTATGGATCACAATTGTTGTCGTTATTGTTACTCCGCTTTCCTTCTTTATTGCAAGATTCATTGCAAAGAAGACATTTAAAATGTTTTCTCTTCAATCGAAAACAAGAGGTGAGCAAACAGCATTTATTGATGAAATGATTTCCAATCAAAAGGTTGTTTCGTCATATTCAATGGAAAATGAAATTATTGATAGATTTGATGATATAAATGACAGACTTGCAGATTATTCATTAAAAGCAACCTTCTTTTCATCAATAACAAATCCTGCAACAAGATTTGTCAACAGTATTGTGTATACTGCAGTTGCACTGTTTGGCGCAATTATAGTTGTAAAGGGCGGAATTACCGTCGGTATTCTATCTTGCTTTTTATCCTATGCTAATCAGTACACAAAGCCATTTAATGAAATCAGCTCAGTAGTAACAGAGCTTCAAAATGCACTTGCCTGCGCTCAAAGAGTGTTTGAGCTTATTGAAGAGGAGCCGATAACACCGGATAAAAATGATGCGATAGCTTTGTCAAGTCCTGATGGTGAGGTTGATATAAGGAATTTGTCCTTCTCTTACATTAAAGGTAAAAAGCTTTTAACCAACCTCAATCTCCATGTTGATAAAGGCACGACTGTCGCAATAGTCGGTCCAACCGGATGCGGTAAAACAACATTGATAAATCTTTTAATGCGCTTTTATGATGCTGACGAGGGAAATATTTATGTTGATTCAAAAAACACACTGGACATAACAAGAGATTCCTTAAGAAAAAATATCGGCATGGTGCTTCAGGATACATGGTTGAAGACCGCAACGATAGCCGACAATATCAAATTAGGTAATGAAGAAGCAACACAAGAGCAGATTATTGAGGCTGCAAAAGCCGCTCACGCTCATTCGTTCATTAAAAGATTGCCAAACGGATATGACACATTTATAGGAGAAAACGGAGGCTCTCTTTCACAAGGACAAAGGCAGCTGCTTTGTATTACCAGACTTATGCTTTCGCCGCCGCCTATCCTTATTCTTGATGAAGCCACTTCGTCCATTGATACCCGTACGGAAATAAGAATTCAAAAGGCTTTTAATGCCTTGATGAAGGGCAGAACGACATTTATTGTTGCTCACAGATTATCAACAATTAAAAATGCCGATGTTATCCTTGTCATGAAGGATGGAAATATTATTGAACAGGGTAATCATCAACAGCTTTTTGATAAAAAGGGCTTCTACTATAATTTGTATAATTCACAATTTCCAAAAAGTAAGCCTTAAGAGGAGACAGTATGAATATTATAATTATCGGAGCGGGCGCACTTGGTGTCAGACTTGCAGAAATATTGCTTGATGAGGATCACGATATTACAATAATTGAAAAGGATGAGTCAAAGGTTGACAAGCTTGTTGAAACCTATGATATTCAAGGCGTTGCAGGTTTAGCTACCCATTGCGATGTGCTTCGCGAGGCGGGTGTTAAGGAAAGTGATCTTGTTATTGCAACAACTCCTTCAGACGAAAACAACATTCTTGCCTGTCTGATTGCAAAAAAGATGGGCGTTTCAAACACAATTGCAAGAGTCAGAAATCCCGAATATGCAACTCAAATGAATTTCATGAGGGAGGAGCTTGGTGTTTCCTTGATGGTAAATCCCGATTTGTCGGCTGCCCTTGAAATTTACAGGACGCTTCAATTCCCTTCGACAATAAATGTTGAAAGCTTTTCAAACGGCAGAATTGATATTGCAGGCATCAAAATTACAGACGAAAGTCCTCTTTGCAACAGAAAGCTATTTGAGTTTTCAGATAAGTTTAGCGGCAACTTTATTATCTGCGCCGTATCAAGAGGTCATGAAGTATATATTCCAAATGGTGATTTTACAATTTTACCCGGTGATACCGTTCATGTTACGGGATCTCACAAATCACTTGGAAAAATTGCAAAAGAGCTTTCCGGTAAAAAGGCTAAAATGCTTAAAAATATAATGATTATCGGTGGCTCCAGAATTTCTATTTATTTATCAAATATGCTTGCTTCAATCGGTAAGGATGTTATAGTAATTGAGCCAAACAAGGATAGGTGCGACAAGCTATTTGAGTTTTGTCCGAAGGCAACTGTCATAAATGGTGATTATAATGATTACTCTCTTCTTCTTAAAGAGGGAATAGAGAGCATGGATGCAGTTGTTACATTGTCTGATTACGACGAAACAAATTTTCTTGTTTCAATGTTTAGCGAATCGGTAAATGTAAAAAAGAATATTACCAAGGTTAACAGTCAAAATCTTGTTAAAATGCTCAATACCATGGATATGGATTCTTATGTTAATGTGCCGGAAATTACATGTGACGCAATATGCCAATATGTAAGAGCTAAGAAGAGCGTAAGCTCTGCAAGCATGAAAACGCTTTACAAGCTTGTAGATGGTAAAATTGAGGCAAGTGAATTTGTTGCCGGTGATGATACAAAATTCCTTGGTAAGCAGTTAAATACAATTAAGATGAAAAATAATGTGCTTATTGCCGCTGTAACGAAAAAGAATAAGATTATTTTCCCAAGCGGCAATGATGTTATCGAAAGCGGTGACAGAGTAGTTATTGTGTCAAAGGGATCGATAATTTATTCACTTAACGACATACTTGCGTAAGGAGAAAAATAATGAATTACAGATCTGTTGGCTATCTCCTTGGAAAAATTTTAATCATCCTTGCCGCCTTAATGGTTTTACCGCTTCTTGTTCTGTTTTATTACAAAATGCAGGGCTTCAAAGAAACCGAATATCCTTCGTTTGTTATACCAATAGCATTATCTCTTTTATTAGGTCTTGTTCTGTGTGCAAAAAAGCCGAGCTCGGTTAAGATTTTTGCAAAGGAAGGTCTTGTGATTTGCGGTGTCGGTTGGATACTTGTTTCGGTTTTGGGTTCACTTCCGTTTGTTATAAGTGGTTGTATTCCAAGCTTTATTGATGCTTTTTTTGAAACTGCATCGGGCTTTACAACAACAGGTGCGTCGATATTAAGCGAAATAAGCTCTATGCCGAAATCTATTCTTTTTTGGAGAAGCTTTACTCACTGGATAGGCGGTATGGGTATTCTTTCGTTTATGATAGCGATTATACCGAAATCCCGCGGCAACTCAATGTTTGTAATGAAGGCAGAGGTGCCCGGTCCTAAAGCCGGAAAGGTTAACTCAAAAATTTCTACAAGTGCAAGAATTTTATATATCATCTACTTTGCAATTACAATTATTCAAATTTTTGTTCTCTACATTGGCAGCAGAATAACAGGTGACAATATAAGATTTTTTGACAGTGTTGTAACTGCCTTTGCTACTGCAGGTACAGGCGGATTCAGTGTTTTAAACAACTCAATACTTGGCTATCACAGTATTTTTGTTGAGTGGGTTTGCATTATATTTATGTTTTTGTTTGGCGTGAATTTTAATTTGTATTACTATTTGATTACAAAAAGATTTTCACTCATTTACAAAGACGAAGAATTCAGAGCGTATTTAATAATCAACCTTTCAGCCGTAACCTTGATTACATTAAACATTATGAGTAGCTATAATCATATTTCGGCGGCAATCAGGGATTCGTTCTTTGCAGTAAATACGGCAATGAGCACAACAGGATTTTGCACTGCGGATTTCAATACTTGGCCAAGCCTATCAAAAATTTTGCTTATTCTGCTTATGTTTATAGGTTCATCTGCAGGCTCGACCGGCGGCGGAATGAAGGTGTCTCGTATTGTTTTGTATGCAAAGCAGGCGCAAAGAGATTTAAGATTGATGACAAGACCAAACACTGTTATCAATATCAGGATGAATAACAGAGTACTTGATAAGAATATTATCAAAGGGGTAAATGCCTATTTGATATTATATATTCTAACCATGTGTATTTCTGTTGTTGTAGTTTCATTCAATGGCTTTGATACAACAACGACATTTACATCCGTAATTGCCTGCTTCAATAACATAGGACCGGGACTTGAGCTTGTCGGACCAACAGGAAACTATGCAGATTTCAATGTTTTGTCAAAGCTCGTCCTAATATTTGATATGCTTGCAGGCAGACTTGAGCTGTTCCCGATACTTGTGCTTCTATCACCAAACACATATAAAAAAATATAAAATAAATATTAAAAGGAATTCATAATTTTAGGAGAAATTGTTATGAAAATTGCAATTATCATTTTAGTAGCTGTTGTTATTATTCTTGCAGCTTACATTGCAACAACCTACAACTCACTGATTAAAGGAAAAAATACTGTTGAAGAAGCTTTTTCAACGATGGATGTCTATCTTAAGAAAAGATGGGATTTAATTCCTAATATTGTTACATCAGTCAAGGCTTACGCAAAGCACGAGGCGGAAACGCTTGAAAAGGTCATTGCCGCTCGAAACGGCGGATATGCAAGCTTAAATCCTCAGGAAAAGATTGAGGCTAATTCGGAGCTTACTGCTGCGATTAGAAGCATCAATGTTGTTGCAGAACAGTATCCGCAGTTAAAGGCAAACGAGAATTTTATAGAACTGAATTCTCAGCTGAAAAAGACAGAAGAGGATATTGCCAATGCTCGTAAGTATTACAATGCCGTTGTAAAGAATTTCAATAATAAGGTTGAAATGTTTCCGTCAAGCATTGTTGCATCTATGTTTCATTTTGAGAAAAAGCAAATGTTTGTCGTTGATGAGGATGCAGAAAGAAATGCAGTAAAGGTAGAGCTATAATGAAAAATAAGATAAAGACAGTCTTACTTTTTGTGATGATGCTTGCCGTTATGTCATTGCCGTTTAATTCTTATGCCACTTCTGTTGCGCCAAACCTGACATACAACAGTGATTATGAAATAACGGATTATGACATAAATATCGTTGTTAATGAAGATAATTCATTAGATGTAACGGAAAGCATTACTGCCGATTTCTATGTCCCTAAGCACGGAATATTTAGATATATACCGTATGTGAATAATATCAGGCAGGAGGACGGCAGCTATAAAAGGGTTAAGTCAAAAGTAAGAGGAATAAAGGTAAATGGAGAATTCGACACCTACAATGAGAATGACAATTGTGTAATTCAAATCGGAGATGCCGATGTCACCTTAACAGGCAAACAAAGCTATATTATTTCCTATACATTTGATATGGGCAGGGA
>CAMGDK010000073.1 GCA_946042285.1 uncultured Clostridia bacterium
GAAGTCTGCCAGCGTGTAGAAATCTGTAAATTGACTTTTTCTACACGCTGACAGGAGTGGTTACCACTCCTGTTTTTTTACTCCATTGGAAATTCAATCAATTCATCACCGTCAATATTGCTGTCGTTCATGCAAATTGAATTGACGCCTAAGCTGTTATAGGTTTTGTAATAATAAATACCCTTTGTCACATTTGTGCAGCAGGAGTAGGTTGTCATATAATCCTTGTTTGTATCTCGAATACTGCCGTTAACGACGGCAACACTGTCAAGAATGTGAAAAAATTGTGCAACGCTTTCCTTTTCACCCTTGCCGCATACCGAGCAGGCATTAAGATATGCCGCCTTAACAAATCTTGAGGCTGACGAGAAATCACCCGGCAGTCCAATGCTTCCTGCGCCCTTGCCGAACACCTCTATGTCTTTTGATTTGTTTAACTCACCGTCAGGCAGATTTGGTGTTAGGTTCAAATATTGTGACATGTTTTGCTCGTGCCATTCAAACGGCGGATTGTTTGTCAGCACATCAAACGGATTGTCATGAATGTGCAGTCCGCTTTTTGTTTGCTCGATAACGATTGATTTTTCGCTGTCTGCAATATGCCAATGAAGAGTCGCAACAGGCATATCGTTGAATGATGAATTTACAATTTCACTTTCGCTCAAAAGCGCTCTTGCCTCGTCGGTATTCTTGCATTTTGACAAAACCCAAGGGATGATTTCAAACGGTGCGATTGAGTGTTTTTTGTTGCCGATGCTATCATGATAAAATGCACTTTTCGGAAAATTCAATCCTGCCATACACAGTCCCTTTTCGTTAACCGCGTCGGCAAAAAGAGGGTAGCCGTCAACAACGCTTGCAGTTCCTATCATGGCAAAATGATTGTCAATATTTTCCTCGTGCTTAAATTTGAATTTATAATTTCTCGCAACGATTACAACACGCTCGCCCCACTTACAGTCGATGTCCATATTCCTGCCGAAGTAAAAATCCTCGGTGCAAAATCTTAAGCTTGTACACATATAAAAATCTCCTTTTAATTGATGAATTTATTATACCGCAATCAAAATGAATTATGATTGTATATTTTGTAAAATTTTATGAAAAACCGCATAAAATCAAGGAATGCAACCGAAGGTTGCACAATTTTTTTGCAGTGCAAACTACAATGTATAGACTTTGTCGTTGCCACATTGTACCATGAAGACACAGCAAGAGGCTGAACACAAAAATTCAAAAAATGGAAATATAAGGAGATATATTATGAAACAGAATTTAACACCTATTAACACAACACATTTCGGAATCGCAAGAAAGATTGTATCAAACATGACATCGGAAAGCTGGGAGCAAATTCCTCATGCGGTCGTTACATATAATGCAGATGTCAGGGAGCTTATGAATGTAATAAAGGAGATAAACAGCAGTATGTCAAATGACTCAAGAGTAACAATAAATACAGTTATGCTTCGAATTATTGTTGAGGGATTAAAGGCTTGTCCGGCACTCAACGCTCATCTTAATTTCAACCGCAGATTAGTAAGGGGAAAGTACACTCAATTTGAGGAAATAAATATCTCTATGCCGATGGTATTAAAGAGCGGTGAAATGATGACGATTAACCTCCACGACATGCACAAAAAATCAATTACTCAAATGCAGCAGGCAATCATTGACAGTAAAAGAAGGGCAGATAATTCAGACATGAACGAGGTAATGTTTGAGGTGTCGCTCGACAATACTCTTGAGGGCTTGAAGCAAGGTAAAATTCTTCAAACGATAAACAGACTTGTCGGCTCAAAAACGGGCAAGCATAAGGTTAAAACCCTCAAGGGTAAAGCAAAGAGAGAATACTATTCCATTCCGACAGAGGATAGATTAACAAAGCACGATATTGAGCAGGGCACAATAACGGTTTCAAATCTCGGCTCGATTTACAGAGAGTGGAGTGGCGAGTGTACTCTTCTCGAAATTATTCCGCCGCAGGTTGCGGCAATCGGTATCGGCTCAATTCAAAGGACTCCGATTGTTGATGAAAACAAAAATATAGCAGTAGGACAAAGGCTGCCAATCACTATCGCATTTGACCACAGAGCGCTCGATATGGGCGATGTCGTACCGTTCATGAAAAGGCTTGATCAAATCTTTGCAAATCCTCAAATGATAAAGCAATGGGTGTAAATCAACGAGGACGCAAAAAAAGCACTCTCACCGAGAGTGCTTTAGACTGTCGATAAAGTGGTCCCAACCACACCGCAGTGCTTAAATAACAAGATTTACTCGTAGGGGCGAACATTGTTCGCCCGCTTTTTGCATATCAAAATTATTTAAGCAACGAGCGATACATCTTAATGTATTCGTTTGCGCTCTTGCCCCAGCTCATATCACTGTCAAGCGCACGCTTAACAAGAACATCCCAATTGTCAGAATGGAATGCCTCAACGCCTCTGTAAATTGCACCGAGCATGTCGTAAGCATCGTAGGACTTGAATGTAAATCCGTTGCCATGACCGTCGCCGCTGTCGGTAATAGAGTCCTTAAGTCCGCCTGTTTCACGAACGATAGGAATAGTGCCGTAGCGAAGAGCAACCATCTGCGAAAGACCGCACGGCTCTGACTTACTCGGCATGAGGAAGAGGTCTGCACCGGCATAAATCTTTCTTGCAAGGTCGGGGATAAATCCGATTGTAGCAGATACCTTGTCCGGATACTTGTCGTGGAGGTAACGGAAGAAGTTTTCGTACTCCCATTCACCGCTGCCCAAAACAACATACTGAACATCACGCTCGTAAAGACTCTTCTCAAGCACTGCTTTCATGAGGTCAACGCCCTTGTGACCTACAAGCCTTGTTACAATACCGATAACAGGCACATTAGGGTTAACCGTAAGCCCCATTGATTTTTGAAGCTCCTCCTTGTTCTTAGCCTTGCTTGAGAAATCCTCGCTGTTGTAGTTTGCCCAAATATTAGTATCCGTTTCGGGATTATACCCGTCAACATCAATACCGTTAAGGATACCGCAAAGCTTCCAGCTGCGCTGATTAAGAATAGGGTCAAGACCGTGGCTGAACCACGGATCGAGAATTTCCTTTGCGTATGTCGGAGAAACTGTTGTTACCTTGTTAGCACATTCAATGCCCGCCTTCATGAAATTAACAAGACCGTCGTAAAGAATGAGGTTGTTGTATTCCGGTGCGATGCCCAAAACATCGTTTAACAGCTCTGTGCCGTATTTGCCTTGATACTGAATGTTGTGGATTGTGAAAACGGTTTTAATGTTTTCAAATCCCATTCTGTTAGCATAGTAGCAGCTGTAATATAACGGAGTTAAAGCACTCTGCCAGTCGTTGCAGTGAATAATGTCCGGCTTCCAGTCAATAGCCGGAATAATCTCAAGCACGGCTCTCGCAAAAAATGCAAATCTCTCTGCATCGTCGTAGTGACCGTAGATACCATCACGCTTGAAATAATACTGATTATCAAGAAAATAATAGATTACGCCGTTAGCCTTTGCCTCAAAAATACCGCAGTATTGTCTTCTCCAGGAAACAGGAACGGAAATTGATGTGATGAATTTCATCTTGTCCTTAAATTCCTGCTTGATGCCGTCATAAAGAGGCATAACAACTCGACATCCGATAAGTCTTTTTCTGAGGGCAACCGGAAGCGATCCGGCAACATCGCCGAGACCGCCTGACGCCATAAAGGGAAGTGCCTCAGAAGTTACATATAAAACCTTCATTTTGCTACCTCACTAAATTCTTGTGTTCTTGCTCAGGCAAACAGGGAATGTTTCGGCACCCGAAAGCTCTGCGCCGTTCTTTACATCAACATTCTTGTCGGCGATAACGCAGTTAATCTTTGCGTTTTCACCGATAACAGTATCCTGCATGAGAATAGAGTTTTTGACAACAGCACCCTTTTCAATCTTAACACCCTTGAATACGATGCAGTTTTCAACCTTACCCTCAATGATACAGCCGTCGGCAACAAGTGAGTTCTTAAGGCTTGAATCCGGACCGTAGATTGTCGGCATATCGTCACGCTCCTTTGTCGAAATAGGAGTGTGGAAAAGCCTTTGCCTGTTTTCCTTCTCAAGAAGCGACATCGAAACCTCGTAATAGCTTTGAACCGACTCAATAGTGCCGACAAAGCTTTCGGTAGCATCGTAGGCGTGGATTTTAAGATTGTCGATATTAGCCATGATAACACTGCGCTGGAACGAAACCTCGTTTTTGGAATGTGCAGATGTTACAAGAGTTTCAAGAAGATATTTCTTCATAATCATGATGTTGCATGAGTAGAATACTTCATCGTCAGTCTTTTTATCGAGGCTGACCTCTGTAATTCTGCCGTTGGCGTCAACATTGTCAAATGTGAGAACAGAGCCGATATTTGACGGCATCCTGCCCTTAACGCCGAGAATTGTAATGTCAGCACCGCTCTTCTCGTGAGCATCAAAAAGCTTTGAATAATCAATGGAAAGCACATTGTTACAATCAGACATAAGCACATAAGTCTGATTTGACTGATTTAAGAAATTCATGTTGCCGTAAAGCGCGTCAACTCTGTTGCCCCACATTGTAGCACTGCCGATTGAAAACGGAGGGAGAAGGAAAAGACCGTCTGTCTTTCTGCTTAAATCCCACGGCTTACCTGTACCCACATGGTCCATAAGTGACTGGAAATTAGCGTTTGTTACTACGCCTATTTTTGTTACACCGCTTTCAACCATGTTGGAGAGAGGGAAGTCAATCATACGAAAGCGTGAGCAGAACGGCACTGAGCCCATTGTTCTCATTTCGGTAAGAGGACCGAGAGCCTCCTCGTGAATGTTTGCAAATACAATACCTAATACTTGTTTTCCGTTCATTGCTTATACCTCCTCTCCTGCGCTTATCATAACGCCCGGCTCGATAAATTTACCCTTTGTAATTGTTGCACCTGCGCCGATTACCGGTATGCCCCATGCTTCAGGGTTTTCAAGATGCTCGGGAATTTCGCCTATTTTTGCGTCTTCTTCAATAACTGCATTTTCCGCAACTATTGCATAATATACCTTGGCGCCCTTTTTGATTACGGCACCCGGCATGATAACGCTGTATTTTACATCTGCGCCCTCTTCGATTGTTACATTTGAAGATACAACACTGTAATCAACATTACCCTCAATTTCGCAGCCCTCGCTGATTGATGAGTTTTCAACAACTGCATTCTTGCCGATATAGTGAGGCGGAGCCAACGGATTTCTCGAGTAAATTCTCCAGCTCTTGTCACTCAGGTCGAGGTCAACATTAGGATTGATGATGTCAAGGTTAGCCTCCCAAAGAGAGTCGATTGTGCCGACATCCTTCCAATATCCCTTGAACGGGAATGCAAAAAGTCTTTCGCCTGCATTAAGCATTGTTGGAATAATGTTTTTACCAAAGTCGTTTGCCGAGCCCTCGGTATTTTCGTCCTGAATAAGATATTGCTTAAGCTTATCCCAGCTGAACACATAGACGCCCATTGACGCCTTGTTGCTTTTTGGCTCGGCAGGCTTCTCTGCAAATTCGTAAATCTTGTCGTTTTCATCTGTTGCAAGAATACCGAAGCGCGAAGCCTCCTCCCACGGCACCTCGAGCACGGCGATTGTGCATGCCGCATCGTTTTTCTTGTGGAAGTCAATCATGCTTGCATAATTCATTTTGTAGATATGGTCGCCTGAAAGAATAACAACATATTCAGGATCATATTTTTCAATGAAATTGATGTTTTGATATATTGCGTTAGCAGTACCCTTGTACCATTCTGCTCCGCCGATAGCCTCATAAGGAGAAAGAATATGTACACCGCCGTTTTGCCGATCAAGATCCCAAGGCTGACCGTTGCCGAGGTAATCGTTGAGCTCGAGCGGCTGATACTGTGTGAGTACACCGACAGTATAAATACCGCTGTTTACGCAGTTTGAAAGAGGAAAGTCAATAATTCTGTAATTACCGCCGTATGGAACAGCAGGCTTTGCAATGTTTTTTGTAAGAACTCCGAGACGGCTTCCCTGACCGCCTGCAAGGAGCATTGCGACAACCTTATTTTTTGCCATTTTTTGTCTCCTTATTTTTATTTGGTGTTTTAGCCTTTTGTGTGTCTTTACCTTGCTTTACGGCAGGCTTTGCCGTCTTTTCGGCTTTAGCAGGCGATTTTGCCGCCTTTTCTGCCTTATCTGACTTTACTGCCGCTGCCGGCTTTGCAGGCTCTGCCTTTTTCTTAGGGGCAGGCTTGCTTTTCTTTTCCTCAACTCTTTCAAGATAGATGGCAGATAATCCGCTGAGCTTCAGCGAAATACTGTCTTCATAGCCGTGCATTGCAACGGGCTTTGATTTGTATGAGCCGGCAAGTCTTGCCTTTTCACCGCCGTATTTTTGAAGCTCGCTGTCGAACACAACCTTGTATGTGCCCTTTTCGGGGACACCTATTTTGTAATCATTAAAGCTGTTTGGAGTAAAGTTGAACACTGCAATAATCTCCTTACCGCTTTTATCAATTCTTCTAAATGCGATAATCGAGTTTGCATTGTCCTCACTGCTAATCCACTGGAAGCCCTCCCAGCTGTAATCAACCTCCCACAGTGCAGGAGTTTTTCTGTAAAACTCGTTAAGCTCCCTTGAATATCCCTGAAGAGCCCTGTGCTTGTCATAGCCGAGAAGAAGCCAATCAAGTCCCTGCTCGTAATTCCATTCGATAAACTGACCGAACTCCGAGCCCATAAACAAAAGCTTCTTGCCGGGGTGAGCCATCATGTACGCAAGGAAAAGGCGTATTCCCTTGAATTTCATGTCGTAGTCACCGGGCATCTTGTTGATAAGACTGCATTTGCCGTGAACAACCTCGTCGTGACTTATAGGTAAAATAAAGTTTTCACTAAATGCATAGAAGAAGCTGAATGTAATGCAGTTGTGATTACCCTTTCTAAATAATGGATCGAGCGATGTGTAACGAAGCATGTCGTTCATCCAACCCATATTCCACTTGAAGTTAAAGCCAAGTCCGCCGATGTCGGTCGGCATTGTAATCATTGGCCAAGCCGTTGACTCCTCGGCAATCATCATCACCTCGGGATGCTCCTTGAACATCACGCTGTTAAGTATTTGGAAAAACTCAACTGCTTCAAGGTTTTCCCTTCCGCCGTTCTTGTTAGGAGTCCACTGTCCGTCATCTCTGCCGTAGTCGAGATATAGCATTGATGCAACTGCGTCAACCCTCAAGCCGTCAAAGTGGAACTGATCAACCCAGTACATAGCAGATGAAATGAGGAAGGAGCGCACCTCGTTTTTGCCGTAGTCAAATACTCTTGTGCCCCATTCCTTATGCTCACCTTTTTTCA
>CAMGDK010000074.1 GCA_946042285.1 uncultured Clostridia bacterium
CGGTTTAAGGATTGCAATATTTGTTATTCGTTTTTTTGCGGGCGAACGATGTTCGCCCGCTATTTTTATAGCCATTCTACTGTGCCGGGTGGCTTTGAGGTGATGTCGTAAACAACTCTGTTTACATGCTCAACCTCGTTTGTAATTCTGTTTGACACCTTTGCAAGAATGTCATAAGGGATTCTTGCCCAATCGGCTGTCATAAAATCGTCTGTTGTAACTGCTCTTATTGCAACTAAATGGTCGTACGTTCTGTGGTCGCCCATTACGCCGACGGTTTTAACGCACGGAAGCACGCAGAAGAACTGTGCAAGGTTCTTTTCGTAGCCATTCTTTGCCATTTCGTCACGAAGCACCCAATCGGCTTCCTGCAATACCTTAATCTTGTCAGCAGTGATTTCGCCGATTATTCTAACGCCGAGTCCGGGGCCCGGGAACGGCTGACGCCATACAAGCTGCTTTGGAATACCGAGCATTTCGCCGACACGCCTTACCTCGTCCTTAAACAAATCGCAAAGCGGCTCAATCACGCCGAGAAACTCAATATCGTCAGGCATACCGACTCTGTTATGGTGAGTTTTGATAACATCGGCATCGCCCTTACCTGATTCGATACAGTCGGGATAAATTGTACCCTGTGCAAAATATCCGAGCTCGCCCTGCTTTCTGATCTCATTCCAGAAAACATTATAAAATTCAGTGCCGATAATTTTTCTCTTATCCTCGGGATCCGTAACACCCTCAAGCTTTTCAAGAAAAGCATCGGCGCAATTTACCCTGACAAAATTCATATCAAAGAGCGATGTAAATGTTTTTTCTACAAAATCGCCCTCGTCCTTACGCATTAAGCCCTGATCAACAAAAACGCAGGTGAGCTGATTGCCTACCGCTCTTGACAAAAGACCTGCTGCTACCGACGAGTCAACGCCGCCCGAAAGGCCGAGAATAACCTTCTTGTCCCCTATCTGCTCGCGCAATCTTTCAACTGTATTCTCAATAAAGTTATCCATTACCCAATCGCCCTTGCAGCCGCAAACCTCATAGATAAAGTTATAAAGCATTTGTGAGCCGAATTGTGAATGAGTAACCTCGGGATGAAACTGAACGGCATAAATGCCCTTGCTGACATTTTGCATAGCCGCACACGGACAATCCGCCGTTGTGCCGACGATTTCAAATCCCTGCGGCGGTGTTGCAATATAGTCTGTATGGCTCATCCATACGACTGATTTTTCGGGAACATTTTTGAAGATGGCAGAGCCTTTATGCTCAAACTCAATCTTACCATACTCGCTGACAGGTGCAGTTTTAACCTCACCGTCACCCATCCACGCGATTAGCTGACAGCCGTAGCATATACCGAGAATCGGCACGCCGATGTCAAGAATTTCCTTTGTGTAATGCGGTGAGCTCATATCAAAAACAGAGTTTGGCCCACCGGTAAAGATGATACCCTTATAGTTATTTTCCTTAATAACATCAATAGGAGTTGTGTACGGCAAAATTTCTGCATACACTCGATGATCTCTTACCCTGCGTGCTATTAGCTGATTGTACTGACCGCCAAAGTCAAGGACAAGTATTTTTTCCATTTGTCGTCCTCCTTAATTTTCGATTATCTTATTATATACTCTCGTTTTTTCAATTTCAAGAAAAATGAACAAAAAATACACTCCCAAGGTCGATAAGCCGTGAGAGTGCATGCTGTTATTACTCTTCCCAAACCATTATGGTTTTGCCGAATGACTTTTGAGTATCCTTTTCAAACGCATTTTTAATGTCTGTTGTTGTTCTTACAACATTAACGGAGCTGATGATGTTGCCGAGGTAATCCAAAATTTCAGGATGCGCCTCATACATATCAACGGTACGCTGAAAATCCGCTACTCCGCTTCTTGACGAGCCGAACATTCTGATTCCCTTTTCAAGAATCATACGGGTGTTTATAGGCACGGGATATTCGCTGACACCGAGGATTGAAATTGTAGCCTCGGGCTTAATGAGTCCGATAATCTGCTCAATGGCAATCGGGCTTCCGTTACCGCCGACACATTCAAATGCGTGATCCATGGTGAAGCCCTCGGGCACATCGTTTACAAGATGAGTTTCATCGACAAAGGTGAAATCCGCAAGCTTATCCATCATTGTGCCGAAAACGACGATTTTTGAATCGGGGAATGCGTATTTTAAGAAAAGTGATGTGATATATCCAAGATTACCGTCGCCCCAAACTGCAATTACATCTCTTCTGCCGTGAGCAATCTTGTCAAATCGTGAAATCGCATGAACGGAAACGGAAACTATCTCCGTAAACGCGGCAACATTCATATTGATATTTTCAGGAAGCTTGACAAGTCTTTTCGGTGAGATTTCAACAAATTCCTGCAAAAAGCCGTCCATGGAGGAGCCGCAGAATTTTGATGAGCGAAGATAGTTCTCGCCGATAAAATCATCCTGCTCCTGCGGTGCATTGGGCACCATAACAACATTGTCCCCCGGCTTGAATGTACCGGTCGGATCAAATACAACTCTGCCGACACCCTCGTGGATAAGCGCCATCGGGAGCTTCTCTGCAAGCACCTTTGCATCACGGGTGCCGAGATAATATCTCATATCAGCATTGCATATTGAAAGATTTGTCGGTCTGACAATTACATTATCGCCAAACAAATCAATATCCTCAAACGCTATTTCAAAGCGTCTTGGAGCAACAAGTCTATATACAGTGTTAATCATCGCTCTCTTCCTCCAAAAGCGATTTTGCTACGCGCAAATCGTACGGATATGTGATTTTCATATTGTATGTTTCGCCCTGAACAAGCGCAACCTTCTCACCCTTCATTACAAAAATCTTTGCAGCATCGGTGAGTATTTCCTTTTCCTCGTCTGTAAGAGAGGCGTACATTGTCTTAAGCTTCATGGCATTGAAGGATTGCGGAGTTTGACCCTGATACATTTTGCTTCTGTCGGGAATACTGCTTATAAATGTGTTGTCCTGCGCTTCAACGATTGTGTCGGTAGCAGGAACAACTGTGTCGCAGGCGCCGTATTTTTCGGCAAATTCGATATTCTCCTCAATAATTCTGTTTGTAACAAAAGGTCTTACGCTGTCGTGAGTTACTATGATTGTATCCTCGTTAAGATTACCCTCACTCTCAATAAATGCGATTGAGTTCATGATAGTTTCATTTCTTGTTGTGCCGCCCTCAATTACTGCTACTCTATCCTTTGCCGGTGCAATATGCCTGTCAATAAGATTCTTTGTATGCTCAACCCACTGACTCGGGCAAAGAACGATAATCTTTTCAAGCTTGGGAACGGCAAAAAACTTTTCAATTGTGTAAATAATGATTGGCTTATCCTTAACAGTAAGGTACTGCTTCGGCTTATCTCCGCCCATTCTTGAGCCGACGCCGCCGGCTAAAATAACACCATATACCATAACTTTTCTCCTTTATATTTATTCTAAACCAAGATTTTCAAGAATAAGGCTTGCCACTCTTTGACTTGACTTGCCGTCAAGGTCATCGAAAAATTTGTTTTTAAAGCCCTCAACCTTATCCTGCTGAAAATCGTTATTTGCAATACTTTGTGTAAGCTCGTGCTGAGAAAAAACAATCCTGCCGGGAACAAAGCCCTCAAAGTCATAATAGAAATCCCTGCTTGAAATGTAATCATACAAATCAAACGCATAAAACAGCATCGGTATATTAAGCAAGGATGCCTCAAACACAACGCTTGAATAATCCGTAACAAGCAAATCCGTAACAAAAAGCAAATCGTTAAGCTCGTCATCGTCCGACAAATCAATAATATAGTCACGATATTCTTCGGGTATATCGTATCTTTGCTTACAAAACGGGTGAAGCTTGATGATGATTGCATACTCACCGCCGAGGGAATCGTAAACCTCCTGCGGATTGAATGCCTCGGTAGGATAAAACGCGCTCATTTGACCGTTGCCCCTAAAGGTAGGCGCGAAAAGCATTATCTTTTTACCCTTAAGCTGCGGATAGCGACTGAAAAAGCCGTCCCTAACGCCTGCTGCATAGGTGTCATCCATGAATATATCCGTCCTTGGAATACCTGTTGCAACAACATTTTCATCACTCAAGCCAAAGCCCTCGGCATAATGCTTTGCAATCTCCTGCGAGCTGACAATGGCGTAATCATACATTCTATGGTTAGGATCAATCTGCTTCGGTCCGCCCTTTTTGCCGAGTCGGGTAAAGCCGAATGTCTTAAACGCACCGCATGCGTGCCAAAGCTGAAACAGCTTCACGCCCTCACGCTTATCGACAATATTGAGCAGTCTAAAATAATCGTCAACAATCACAACCCTTGATGTTGCATAGAGCCTTAGGAATTTGACTATATTCCTAAGCTTATTATGACCGGACGGGTCCGAAAACAGCAAAAAGCGAAAATCAATATCATCCCTATCCTTGAGAAGATTGTAAACAAACAGCGGATTTCCGCCAAGCTCATCTCTTCTGCCGGACATAAATGTAACTCTGTTAGGAATAATTTTCTTCCTTGACAGTGCCTTGTACCTCATGGCACAAACGGCGAAAATCGGCTTCCTGATATTCTCAACAAATTTCGCACGCTTAAAGCTGGTTTTGATAAACGACGAAGCATTTATCTTGATTTGAACGAAAATGTTTTTGAACAATCCGTCTATTTGCTTTGTCTTTCTTTTCGGCACTACGCCTAAGGCTGCAAGCATGCCGTCAATCACAAAATACGGAAGCAAAATAACTGCAAGCAATATCCTTATAATAAACATTACAAGCCTTACGGCAGGGACAAGCACAATACTTTTGTCAACAAGGCTTCGCCCATTGTGCGCGTCTTCTGTCTTTTTTATGATTATCTCGCTTGAGTCACAGTTGAAATCAATATTGTAGCTGTGCTTTTCTTTTTTTCTGCCGGATTCAAACTCGGCATCCTCGTTTGTGAAAACGGCAACGCCGTCAAAGCATTCGTATTCAATATATTTTTCCTCTATCTCAAGATGAGGATTTTCGTTTATAACATTCGTCGAAACATTAAACGGTACCCTGTAAACCTCATTATCACCATAGTAAAACTCAACATGAGCCTTAATGTCCTCACTGCTTTCAAATTTGTAAAACAGGCTATCAAGAAAATAAGTGTACGAGCAAACTACAATGCAGGTTTCGCTCTGCTTTTGCCTAAAATAGTTCGTCACAAGAAACGGCAATCTTCTTGTTTTGCCGTCACATTCAAATATCAGCTTTGCCTTCGGCGATGTAACATCAATATCAAACGGACAGCTGATTGAAACAGAAATTCTCATTTTATTCTCATCAAGCAGAAGCTTGTTGATTATCATTTTGCAATCAAACATAAGTTATTTTAATAGCTCCTTAGTGAAATTAACAACATTGTCGGTTGCTTTGCCGCTTGTGTTGTCAAAATATCTCTTGCGAAACGGCTCTATAAGCTCTGTCTTGAAATCACCGTTGCGAATTGCAAGTATCATCTCGTCTGTGTTCATAACAATTTTACCGGGAACAAATGAAGCAAAATTGCAATAAAAATCCCTGTCCCTGCTGTATTCGTTAAGGTCAAACGCAAAAAACAGCATAGGCACTCCGACTATTGACGCCTCAAAGATAACGCTCGAATAATCTGTTATCAAAAGGTCTGTAACAAGAAGCAAATCATTGATGTCATACTCCGAGGTGAGATCAACTACTCTGCTGCTGTATTTCTCGTCGTACTGCGGACGCTCCGTAAGATACGGGTGCATCTTAACAACAATAACCCAATCGCTGTCAAGCGATTTGATGAGACTGTCGGTTTCAAATTTTTCAATCGGGTAATTACAGTTACCCATACCGCCGCCTCTGAAGGTCGGCGCGAAGAGCATTATCCTTTTGCCCTCAAGCTCCGGATGATCCTTGTAAAATTTCTTTTTAAACTGCTTTTTGTACTGCTCGTTTTTGAGCAAATCGCATCTCGGTGAGCCGAGAGGGATAACCTTTTCTATTGAAACACCGAAGCCCTCGGCGTAAAACGGAATAACATCCTTTGAGCTGACAATTACATAGTCGTACTGCCTGTGGTTTGACGAGCTTTGCCTTAAGTAGCTATCCCTTCCGAGTCTTGAAAAACCGAAGGTTTTAAACGCGCCGCAGGCATGCCAAAGCTGAATAAGCTTAACATCGTCCTTCTTCTTTAACAATGTTAAAAGGTGATAGTAGTCATCAACGAAAACTACTCTTGATGTTGCATATTCCTTAAAGAATTTAAACATGTTAGGAATATTTGTTTTTAGGCCGCCCTTTTTACAAAGAACAGTTATTTCAATCCCCTCAATCTTTGTCATCTCGTGAAAAACTGCCTTTATGTTACCCGTCAGCCTATCTGACCTGTTTGAAATAAAGGTAACCTTGTTAGGCTTAACCGGCATTCGCCTGTACGGCAAAAAGAGGAGGGATGCAATTCTTGAAAAGAGAAACTTAAACCTCTCTCTGTTGTTACCTCTGAAAAATCTTTTAATATCGTTTTTCTTCAGCGAGGGAATTGTTACATCCTTTTCCGGTTTTACGATTATGTTGTTTGCATTTGCGTCACTGAACAAAAATGCAAGCCTGATATTATTCGGATTGTTGTCGTTGTAAAACAAAAACGGTATGTCAAAGATACCGATTGCAACGGCGGTGAAGCCATCGCACGACTTTAAATCCATCGGTAAAATCCTGTTGTCATTGTCGGAATAAAAGCATGCGGAGATTCGCGGAAAATTAAGCGGAGCATCGCTAATGAGTGTAGCAGTAATCTCAACATAATCACCGTTTCGCTTTAAGCTATCCACATTTATTTTGTAGCTATTCATTGTATCCCCTTTTGTTGATTGGATATAATCTCATAGTAATTCACCTTGTATAATACCACAAATTAAGGTCTGTGTCTATAATTTATTTATTAAAGCACCGATGTACAAGTAGGGACTGTCCCTATTTGTACATCGGTGTAATATTTTAGGGGGATTTGCGTGAAATATTATACAAATTGTAAAAAAATAAGACTGTCACGGGGACAGCCTTATTTCAATCAATTTTTTGAATAGTATATATAATTTCCTATGTTCAACGGTTCAAGACGATAGAACAATCTAAACAGCTTTTTCTTAAGGTCGTTATGCTTAAATTCAATATTGTTTACACAGATAAAATCGACGCTGCTCGGTGCCTTATCAAACTCAACAACCTTAACCTCGTCGGGAACGAGTGAAAAATAGTTCTCACTCGGGATTTCATCGCTGTCAATACAAAGGTTATACACAACCTTATCCGAGCTTAAGTAAAGCTTGTTATCCTTTAGCTC
>CAMGDK010000075.1 GCA_946042285.1 uncultured Clostridia bacterium
TAAGCTCAGGACCTACAACGATAACCGAACGACCTGAATAGTCAACACGCTTACCGAGAAGGTTTTGACGGAAGCGTCCCTGCTTACCCTTAAGCATGTCTGAAAGTGACTTAAGAGGTCTGTTGTTAGGACCGGTTACAGGTCTGCCGCGTCTGCCGTTATCAATAAGTGCATCAACTGATTCCTGAAGCATTCTCTTCTCATTTCTGACAATGATTTCAGGAGCACCGAGCTCAAGAAGTCTCTTGAGACGGTTGTTACGGTTGATAACTCTTCTGTATAAGTCATTAAGGTCTGATGTTGCAAATCTGCCGCCGTCAAGCTGAACCATAGGACGAATATCCGGCGGTATTACGGGAAGAACATCAAGAATCATCCATTCAAGCTTGTTTCCGCTGTTATAGAATGCATCAACAACATCAAGTCTCTTAAGGAGTCTTACTCTCTTTTGACCTGTTGCACCCTCAAGCTCTGCAGTAAGCTCTGCACGAAGCTGAGGAACATCAATGCCCTGAAGAAGCTCTTTAATAGCCTCGGCACCCATGCCTGCCTTAAAGTCATCCTCGTATCTTTCTCTCATTTCCGCATATTCTTTCTCATTAAGAATCTGCATCTTCTCAAGAGGTGTATCGCCCGGATCGGTTACGATGTAAAGAGCGAAATAAAGCACCTTCTCAAGATACCTTGGGCTAATGTCGAGAACAAGACCGAGACGGCTTGGGATACCCTTGAAATACCAAATGTGTGAAACAGGAGCTGCAAGCTCAATGTGGCCCATACGCTCACGACGAACCTTTGCTCTTGTAATTTCAACGCCGCAACGCTCGCACACCTTACCCTTGTAGCGTACTCTCTTATACTTTCCGCAATGACATTCCCAATCCTTCATTGGACCGAAAATTCTTTCGCAGAAAAGACCGTCACGCTCAGGCTTAAGAGTTCTGTAATTTATTGTTTCCGGCTTTGTTACTTCACCGTAAGACCACTCACGAATTTGCTCCGGAGAAGCAAGACCGATTTTTATAGAACTGAATTCATTTTCCATATTATCCATCTGGAAGCACTCCTTTATTATAAATTGTTTAGGAAGTTCGTTTTATTCATTATCCGAATAGTTGTCTGAATAGTCATCGTCAAAGCTAACATCAGCAAACAAATCTTCAAACGAATCTGACTGACCTGCTTCCTCGAAATCGTCATCATCGGCATTTTCAACCTCGTAGCCCTCTTGACCGTCGAAGTCGTTAACCTCTGTAAACGCATGCTCATCAATTGGTTGGATACCGGTTCCGTCATCAAGTTCCTGCTTAAGCTCAATCTCGTTACCGTCCTGATCAAGCACCTTTGTGTCAAGACCGAGAGCCTGAAGCTCCTTGAACAATACCTTGAATGACTCAGGAGTACCGGCAGTTGGGATATTTTCACCCTTAACGATAGATTCATAGGTGCGTACACGACCTACAACATCGTCTGACTTAACAGTCATGATTTCCTGAAGTGTATATGCAGCACCGTAAGCCTCAAGTGCCCAAACCTCCATTTCACCGAAACGCTGGCCACCGAACTGTGCTTTACCGCCGAGTGGCTGCTGTGTAACAAGGCTGTAAGGACCTGTTGAACGGGCATGAATCTTATCATCAACAAGATGGTGGAGCTTAAGGAAGTACATGTAACCTACTGTGATACGGTTATCAAACTTCTCACCTGTACGACCGTCGATAAGCTCTGTCTTACCGTCAAATACCTTGTTGCCGTTTTCATCAACATAATAGCCGATGTCTGCCAGCTCAAGGCAATCACGAATATCCTGCTCGTGCGCGCCGTCGAATACAGGAGTCATCATCTTCCAGCCGAGAGCCATAGCTGCATAGCCGAGATGAACCTCAAGCACCTGACCGATGTTCATACGAGAAGGTACGCCAAGCGGATTAAGAACGATGTCAAGCGGTCTTCCGTCCGGCAGGAAAGGCATATCCTCTTGCGGAAGGATTCTTGAAACAACACCCTTGTTACCGTGACGACCTGCCATCTTGTCGCCGACCTGAATCTTACGCTTTTGAGCAATATATACTCTAACTACTTTATTTACGCCCGGTGAAAGCTCATCGCTGTTTGCACGGGTAAACACCTTAACATCAACAACGATACCGTACTCACCATGAGGAATACGCATAGAGGTGTCTCTAACCTCTCTTGCCTTTTCACCGAAGATTGCACGAAGAAGTCTTTCTTCGGCTGTAAGCTCTGTTTCACCCTTTGGTGTAACCTTACCGACAAGAATATCACCCGAACGAACCTCTGCACCGACACGGATAATACCGTCGGCATCAAGATCCTTAAGAGCATCCTCACCTACGTTTGGAATATCCCTTGTAATATCCTCGGGACCGAGCTTTGTATCACGAGCCTCAACCTCGTGCTCGATAACATGGATTGATGTATAAACATCATCCCTTACTATCTTTTCATTTATAAGAACAGCATCCTCGTAGTTATAACCCTCCCAGGTCATAAATCCGATAAGAGCGTTTTTACCAAGTGAAATCTCACCGTTGCAGGTTGCAGGACCGTCTGCGATAACCTGACCGTCTTCAACCTTTTGATGAATTGAAACGATAGGTCTTTGGTTAATGCATGTACCCTGGTTAGAGCCTGAGAACTTGATAAGCTCGTACCTGTCAACCTCGCCCGGCTTAACTGTGATTTCAATAGTATCGGCATCAACAGCCGTTACTGTACCGCCGCGCTTTGCAATAACAACTACACCTGAGTCGTAGGCAGCCTTGTATTCCATACCGGTACCTATAACGGGAGCAACTGTCTTCAAAAGCGGAACTGCCTGACGCTGCATGTTAGCACCCATAAGTGCACGGTTAGCATCGTCGTTTTCAAGGAACGGAATCATTGCAGTAGCAACTGATACAACCATCTTAGGTGATACATCCATATAATCAACCTGCTCAGGAGCAAGAGTAAGGAACTCATCACGATGACGGCATGTTACCTTTGAATTCATGAATCTGTTGTTTTCATCAAGAGGCTCATTAGCCTGTGCAACAACATAGTTATCCTCGACATCGGCTGTCATGTAAACAACCTCGTCTGTAACTACGCCTGTTTCCTTATCAACCTTACGGTAAGGAGCCTCGATAAAGCCATACTTATTAAGACGGCTGTAACAAGCAAGATAAGAGATAAGACCGATGTTAGGACCTTCAGGAGTCTCGATAGGACACATACGACCGTAGTGAGTATAATGTACGTCACGAACCTCAAATCCGGCACGATCTCTTGAAAGACCGCCCGGGCCGAGAGCTGAAAGTCTTCTCTTATGAGTAAGCTCTGCAAGAGGGTTGTTCTGGTCCATGAACTGCGAAAGCGGTGATGAACCAAAGAACTCTCTGATAGCGGCAACAACAGGTCTGATATTGATGAGAGCCTGTGGTGTGATTGCGCCCTCGTCATCCTGAGCCTGAAGTGTCATACGCTCACGGATAACTCTTTCCATTCTTGTAAAGCCGATTCTGAACTGATTTTGTAAAAGCTCGCCTACCGAACGAATTCTACGGTTGCTCAAGTGGTCAATATCATCAAGTGAGCCTACGCCGCAAGCGAGGTTAATAAGATATGATACTGTTGCGAAAATATCATCAACAACGATATGCTTTGGAATGAGGTCGTCTGCCTTAAGCTCAATTTCCTCTCTTAATGCAGCCTCATCATCGCCGCACTTCTCAAGAATTTCGGCGAGAGCTCTGTATGAAACCTTTTCGTTGATTCCGTACTCAGTGCAATCGAAATCAACATATTTGTTGATGTCAACCATGCCGTTTGATACAATCTTAATTTCCTTGCCGTCAACATCAACGAATGCAACCATAACACCTGCATTCTCAATTTCAATTGCCTTTTCTTCGGTAATTTTTTCGCCTGCATCTGCAAGGAGCTCTCCCTGCGGAGAAATGATAGGCTGTGTAATTGTCTGTCCCTTTAATCTGTCGCTGATACCAAGCTTCTTATTGTACTTGTATCTACCTACTCTTGAAAGGTCATAACGGTGAGCATCGAAGAAGAGACCGTCAAGGTGAGCCTGTGCTGTCTCAAGTGTCGGCGGTTCACCCGGACGAAGCTTCTTGTAAACCTCAAGAAGAGCCTCCTCCTGATTCTTTGTTGTGTCCTTTTCAATAGTAGCAAGGATTCTGTCGTCCTCGCCAAAGAACTCGATGATTTCGGAATCCGTGCCGAGTCCGAGAGCACGAAGGAATGTTGTAATATAAATCTTTCTGTTCTTGTCTATGCGAACGTAGAAGAGGTCGTTAGCATCTGTCTCATACTCAAGCCATGCACCTCTGTTCGGGATAACGGTGTTAGTGAAAAGCTCCTTACCCGTTTTGTCGTGGTCCATGTTGTAGTAAACGCCCGGTGAACGAACAAGCTGTGAAACAATACACCTTTCGGCACCGTTGATAACAAATGTGCCGGCATCCGTCATCCAAGGAAGGTCACCCATGAAGATTGTGTTCTCCTTGATTTCGCCGGTTTCCTTATTAACCAAACGAGCTCTGACCTTAAGAGGCTTTGCGTATGTTACATCTCTTGCCTTACACTGTGCAATTGAATACTTAGGCTCATCATCAATAGTGTAGTCAACGAAGTCGAGAACGAGGTTACCTGAATAATCGGAAATATGACCGATATCCTTGAATACCTCCTTGAGTCCTTCGTCAAGGAACCATTGGTATGAGCTTTTCTGCACTTCAATAAGGTTTGGCATCTGCATAACCTCATTGATTTTTGCAAAGCTTTTTCTTGTGGTAGTACCAAGCTGGACATCTTTTACATTTACCATAAGAGTCACTCCAATCGTTGTTGATTTAAACAGAAATTTCGCTGATATTACGGCGAAAAATGTAAACATTTTGTGAAGCAAAACTATACATAAAACTGCAATAAGAGCGCATAAATCCATTATAATTTGCCTAATAATATAAACTAAATGAAATAATATGTCAACACATTTTTTAGTTAATTTCAGCTAAACGGCAAAACTTTTTGATACACTGTGCCGTGTGTTTTGTAATTTTACGGCTTTTTTCTTTATTTTCTTTTGATTATTGATTTAGTCCGGGTAATTTGCTATAATGTCAAGCAGGTGATTTATATAATGAAAAGAATTAAATCTTTAATAAGCCTGTGCTTAGCGCTGATGCTTGCAATTACAGCGCTTGCAGGCTGCTCTGCAAAGAAAAGCAGTATTGATTTTATATATCCGTTTGATGCAGATGTTAAAAGCTTTGACCCGCAGGTTGCTTCAACAAGTGATGAATTTTTGATAATAGAAAACTGCTTTGAGGGACTTGTCAGAGTTAACGACGACGGTACTGTTATGCCGGGCGTTGCTGAAAAATGGAGCATAAGCGACGACGGACTTACATACACCTTTAATTTAAGGCAGGATGCAAAATGGAATATTGATACTAAAGAGGATGACGAAGAGGATGACTCAAGGATTAAGCTTGTCGGCAGCGGCTTTAATACTAATGTAACGGCAAACGATTTTGTATTTGCATTAAGAAGAGCGGCAGAAAAAAACACCGATTGTCCCCTTTTCTCCTCTATTTCAAATATTGTCAATGCTTCTAAAATTCATTCCGGCAAGGCTGATTCAGGCAAGCTTGGAGTTAAGGCGCTTGATAGCTACACTCTCGAAATCAAGCTGAGCTCTCCCGACGATGCATTCCTGAATGTGCTTTCAACTGCAGTTGCAATGCCGTGCAACGAGGAATTTTTTAATGCTACAAAGGGTAGGTACGGTCTTGGAAAGGAATACTCCTTGTTCAACGGTCAGTTTTATCTCAGCTCAATTCTTGAGCGCTCGTATATACTTAAAAACAATGATTTATACTGCGGTGATTACCCGTCGAAAATCTCCGACATAACACTTAAGATTACAGACGAGGATACGGAAATTGCGAAAAATCTTAAGAGCGGATATTTTGATGCCGCATACATCACAGGTGACGAATACGAGGAATTAAAGGACAGCGGAATATCGGCAATTAACTATACTGACAAAACACTTACATTTGTTTTGAACAAAAGCAACATATTATTTACCGAAAAGAAATTGAGGCAGGCCTTGTGCCTTAGCATTTCCGATATCAGCCTTGACAATGTTGAGCATCTTAACAGAGCAACAGGCTTGACTCCTCCGAGCTGTACTATCGGTAACTCTCCGGCAAACGAGGCTCTCGGCAGCATAAATCCAAAGCAAAACACGGAAAAGGCAAAGGAGCTTTGGCGCGAAGGATTAAAGGAAATCGGTGCATCAAGGGCTGATTTTACCGTAATCACCACAGCGCAGTATGAGCCTTATGTAAAGCAGCTTGTACAGGGTATTCAGGCAAGCATCGGTCAAATATCATCTTACGGCGATGATGATGAAAAGACAATCAGCTTTTCGTTAAAGATAAGCGTTTTGTCAAACGAGGAATACGAAGCAGCACTTGCAAAAGGCGAATACGACATTGCGTTTTGCAGCTTTAAGGCTGTAAGTACAAATGCTTTAAGCTTTCTTGACGACATAATTTCATCAGGCTGTTTGGGTGAAGCGGACACCGCCGAAAAGGCATTAAAGGCTGCGCAGTCGGCAAAGGCAACAAAGCTTATTGATGCGATACGAAAATGTGAAAAAGCTATCTTATCCGACTACTCTGTCAAGCCGGTGCTTTACGAATCATCATATTATGCACAGGCAAAGGGTGTAAGCTCGGTTCAGTTTCATCCCGGCAGCGGAAGGGTGTGTTTTGTATATGCACAAAGACAGGATTAAAGCAGTAATCTGTTGGGCGTTAACTGTAATCTGCATGATAATAATATATTGGCTCTCATCAAGAACGGCAGCAGAGTCCTCTGCGCAAAGCACAGGTCTGCTTGAAAGGCTGATTGCAATTTTCGGCGATAATTTCTTTACCGATCATATCGTCAGGAAAATGTCGCATTTTCTTGAGTTTGCCGGATTGAGCTTCTTGTTTAACATTTCAATTTATCAAACAAGGAAAAAGGCTGACTGCATTATCAGTGTTGCACTTACATCCCTGTATGCAATAACCGATGAATTTCATCAGCTGTTTGTTGCAGGAAGGTCATGTCAAATTTCCGATTGGTGCATTGATACATTCGGTGCAATTATCGGTGCGATGGGCTTTTGGGTGATTTACTCAGCCGTTAAGGCAATATCAAAGAAAAAAATGCATTGACAGAGGAAATACTGTCTCTTATACACATCTCCGAGCCCACGAGACAAGAGGCAATC
>CAMGDK010000076.1 GCA_946042285.1 uncultured Clostridia bacterium
TCGGAGATGTGTATAAGAGACAGATACTAAATTATTGCAATGGTGCAAAAATACATGTATAATGATAATGATTATTATAAGGAGAAAAGCAATCAATGGAATATAAATACACACCGACAGGAGTTTGCACAAAGCAAATTACCATTGATATTAACGACGACGAAACAATTAACGAGGTGCGCTTTATGGGCGGATGTCACGGCAACACTCAGGGCATTGCGGCGCTTGTTAAGGGCAGAAGCATTGACGAGGTTATATCTGCACTCAAGGGTATTGACTGCAGAATGAGGGGTACCTCCTGCCCTGACCAGCTTGCAAAGGCGCTCGAGCAAATCAAGGAAGAATTTTAACAAAAACTAACACAAGGAGCACATTATGTTTAGACTTGAAAGCAGGATACTTCAACGCGAATTTGTTGTGCACGAGGATACTCTTTATGCATCACAAATAAGAAATGTTTTGTCAGGCAGGGATTTTGTGCCTGACGGCAACAGCGTTGAGTTTCTTTTTCATTTTACAGACGGCGAGGAGTTCTCGTCAAAGGGACTTAAGGTAGCAAAAAGCAGTCAGGAAAACGGCAGGCTTTCGTTCACATTCGAGGAGTTTGACGGCATCACCGTTACACTGTCGTTTTGGGCAGGTGACGACGGAAATACCCTTAAAAAGCAGATTAGCTTTGTACAGACAAGCGACAGGACGATTGACTACATTATGCTTGAGAATGTCGGCATTGTAAACTCAAAGACTCATTTTACGGTTCCTATCGACTGTGAGGGACCTGAGCTGAGCGGCTTTCTTTCATCTCTCGGTCAACCGTTTTACATTGACACGCTGTTTTTCGGCTGTGAATTCCCCGCTACCCAAAACATTATTCTTTACGGTGTCGGTCATGTTAAATACTTCCTCGGCAGGAAGATTAACGGTAAATTCGAGTGTCCCGTTACCGTTGTCGGCGGTGCAAAAAGCAGTGCCATGGTTGATGTGCAAAGGGCGTTCTTTAACTACATTGACAATATCAGCTGTAAGACAGATCTTCGTATTCAGTACAACAGCTGGTACGATCACATGCTAAACATTGATGCCGACAAAATTGAAAAATCATTCTTTGAGATTGAAAAGCATTTGTCATCAAACGGCATACCTCCCATTGACGCCTATGTTGTCGATGACGGTTGGAACGACTATAAGGGCAGCTTTTGGTCGTTCAATAACAAGTTCCCTAATCAGCTTTACGATGTAAGCGCTCTTACAAGGAATATCGGCTCATCCTTCGGTCTTTGGCTCGGTCCGCGCGGCGGATACAATTACATGGACAAATTTGCAAAAAGGATTGAAAAAGCCGGAAAGGGTGCATACAACGCTCAGGCAAGGGATATTTGCGTTGCAGATAAAACATATCAAAAAAATGTTGAAGCCTTCATCATCAAGGCGACTAAGGAATTTGATATTGACTATTGGAAATTTGACGGCTTTTGCATTAAGCCATGCACAAATCCAAATCACAATCACGCTGTCGGCGGCGATCAGGACATGTACCTCACAACAGAAATGTGGGAGGGCTGGATTGAAATATTCAAAAATATTCGCAATGTGAGAAGAGCTCAGGGCAAGAGCATTTGGATTAACATGACATGCTATGTTAACCCTTCGCCTTGGTGGCTTCAGTATGTTAACAGCCTTTGGGTGCAAAACAGTAACGACATCGGCTTTAGCAAGAATGTTGACAATCAAAGTCAGCTTGACCGTGAAATCACATACAGAGATGCAAGGTACTACAATCTTCTGTGCACAAGAGCGGCACAGCTTCCTACTAAAAATATCTACAACCACGAGCCTATTTACGGCATGTGTGCAAAGGTTGACTACACTGACGAGGAATTTGAGAAATATCTTTATTTCCATGCATGCAGAGGTCAGGCTCTTAACGAGCTTCATTTGAGCTATTCAATGATGAACAAGGCAAAGTGGCGTACGCTTGCAAAGGTTATCGGCTGGCAGAAGAATAACTACGACATTCTTCAAAACGCTATGTTCATCGGCGGTAATCCTGAGGAAAACAATGTTTACGGCTTTTTCAGCTGGAACGAGGACGGCGACGGAATCGTTGCATTGCGTAACCCGACCGACGAAAAAGCTCCGCTTACACTCACACTAAACAAGTTTATGGGTTGCCCGACAGACCTTGAAAATGTAAACAGATATAATGTTTATAACGAAAGCTCAAAGGAAAGCTACGACAGCTTCTCCTACGGTGACAAGATTGACTTAACCCTTAAGCCCTTTGAAATCAAAATTTTCCAATTCGGTAAAAAGGACAGAAGGTTTGACCATATTCGCTCATCAACTGAATTTACCATTTCGTTTGAATATAACGGCGAGGAGAATATCCTCATTGCCGAAAATGACGACATAAGAATTTCTGTTGATAAGGGATATATCAATGTCAAGTGCGGTAAGTGCCATCTTCGCTCAAACAGCATTGTCAGAGGAGGCAGGCACAAAATCACTATCGTCAGGGAAAGGAACAAGGCACTTAAAATCTATATTGACAAATATCTCGACTGCTCAGGATATGACAAGAGAGCAAGGGATATAATCAATACTGACATAAGCAGCAGCTGCGCTCAGGAATTTAAGGTTATCACAAGGGCTACACCTTACGACGAGATAATCACGCTTAAGGAAATACTCGGTAAGGTCGGCAAAAGGAAAAGGAAATAAAAATGAGTATTGTATGTAAAAAATGCGGCTGTGACGCCATGATTAAGGACGGGGATTGGTACAAATGCCCAAGCTGCGGTGCTGAAATCTTTGACACATCTGTTACTGTTAATTCAAAGATCAGCCCGACAAAAGCTATTGAAAAAATCGAAAGCACTCCTGTAAATCAGGTTGAAGAAAATCACGAGGACAACAAGCCTAAAAAGGAGAAGAAAAGCAAGAACAAAAACGATGACGGCGATGAGACTAAGCCAAGCAAGCTTAAGGAGACTATCGACTTTTTCCTGCCGATAGTTATTGCCGTTGTTGTTGCCCTTCTTCTTAAATGCTTTGTTTTCGCAAACGCAATTGTGCCGACAGGATCAATGCTTAACACTATTCAAAAGAAGGACAGGATTATCGCAAGTCGTCTTGCCTACATAAATAACGATCCGCAAAGATATGACATTGTACTTTTTTATAACCCTGACAACGAAAACGAAATTTTTGTTAAAAGGCTTATCGGCTTACCGGGTGAAACAGTGCAGGTTATTAAAGGCGTAGTTTATGTAACAAAAGCCGACGGCGAAACAATACAGCTTGACGACAGCTTTGTTACTGCGTGCGAGCCCGATGGTGATTTCGGTCCGTTTGAGGTGCCGGAGGACTGCTATTTCATGATGGGTGATAACAGGAATAACAGCTGGGATTCAAGATTTTGGGACAACAAGTTTGTTCACAGAGATAAAATTCTCGGCAAGGCAATGTTTAGATATTACCCTAACCCAAGCAAGCTTGAGTGAAAGGTGTAAAGGAGAGGAGTTATTGTCATGTCTGACACAAAAAGCTATATTAAAAATAAAGAAAAATGGGCATTTAGCATCGGTGCGCTCGGTCAAGGTATGATTTATGCCATGATGTCAAGCTACATCAGCGACTATTATCTTAACGTGCTTCAGCTTGCGCCTATGTTTGTGCTTTTGCTAATGCTTCTTGCACGAGTATGGGACGCAATCAACGATCCGCTTATGGGCGTTATCGTTGACAGGCGCACCACAAAAAGAGGCAAGATGAAGCCTTACATAATCTATGCCTCAATTCCTATCGGTGTGCTTACAGTGCTTATGTACTTAAGTCCTAATTTAAGCAAAACAAATCTTATGATTTACTCTGCAATCGTTTATGTTATGTGGGGTATGATATACACAATGGCAGATGTTCCGTTTTGGAGCCTGCCGAATGTTATGACACCTAATGCAGAGGAAAGAGGCGGAATAATCTCCTTCGGCAGAACACTCAACGGTGTCGGCTCTGCCGTGCCGGAGGTGCTTTTCCTTGTTATAGGTCTTGTGTTACCGCGAATTTTAGGCGCGTCCGACGGTCTTGAATACAACAAAACAAAATATCTCATCATGGCAATATTTACCGTTGCTATCGGTCTTTTGCTTTACGCAAGGTCATATTTTCATGTTAAAGAGAGAGTTGTTATTCCCGATGTCAAGCCTGTAAAGGGCGAGCCGTCAAGGCTTTCGAGAATATTCAAATGCAAGCCGCTTATGCTCGTAATTCTTATGGGTGTGCTTTCAAGCGGAAGATATATGGTGCAGGCTGCCGCAGTGCATGTTGCAAGATATGCGTTTTACATCGGCAAGCCACTTGAGGGCATGAGCGATGCGCAGCGCGTTGCCGCTATCGAAGCAAGCGTATCAACAGTTAAGACAATCTTTCAGGTTTGTGCTATTGTGGGTATGTTCGGTGCTATGCTGTTTATGCCGCTTCTTATGAAAAAATTTGACTACAAGAAGATTGTTATTGTAACATGCATTTCGGGATTTGTTGCAAGCATTTTCACAACGCTTATCGGCTGGTTTACAATGAATCTTTATATTTGTATTCCGTTCATTTTGATTAGCTGTATTCCGCTCGGTGTACTCAATGTTATCTCTTATGCCATGATTGGTGACTGTCTTGACTACATGGAGCTTACAACAGGATTCAGGGATAATGCTCTCGGCTCGGCGTGTCAAGGCTTTGTAAACAAGCTCGGCAACGCACTTGCAACATCAGGCATCGTTGTGATGTACATGTTCATCGGTCTTGAGCCGGACAAGATGCTCAGCTCAAATGTAATCATGGCTGCTACCGACCTTGCAATGAATCAAAGATTTGCAATGTTCTCGCTTGTATCAATTGTTCCGGGTGTCAGCCTTCTTCTTTGTGCCGTACCTATGTTCTTCTACAAAATCAGCGGCAAGGAAAAGCAAAGAATTGAAGAGCAGCTTGCTCAGCAAAGAGAAAAAAGAGGAATTGAAATCGGCAAATAAAGCCGTTATGTAATCATTTAATTTATGCAGTCACATGTCTTTAATTAAGACAAGGAGAGATAATTATGCCATTTATCGAAGCTAAAACAAATCAAAAAATAACCGATATACATTCGCTTAAGGCGGAGCTTGGTCAGGCTATCACAGCCATACCGGGAAAGAGTGAGGCTTATCTAATGGTTGAGATAAGTGACGGACTTAACATGTGGTTTAAGGGCAGTGACGAGCCGTGCGCTATGTTTGAAATCGCAATCTTCGGCGGTGCATCCGACAGCGCCTACGATGATTTGACAAAGAGGATTTGCTCGTTGGCGGAAAAATATATGAATGTAAGTCCTGACAGAACGTATGTAAAGTATTCGGAGATTGAGCACTGGGGATACAACAATTTTAATTTTTAAAGGATATATCTAAATAAAGATAAAGCCCACCATGACGCTTTGCAGCTGAGTGGTGGGCTTTTTATTATTTTGTTTTGTAAACGAGAAAAGGGACAGCCGAAGCTGTCCCTCCCGAACAAAATGAATTGTTAGATCTCGCCCATGTCGCTGTCGTCGATGCCTGAAGCTGTCATAATGTCAACAGCCTTGAAGGTCTCGATTTCAGAAACAGGCTTTGTGTAAAGCTCTTTCATTCTTTTTTTGTCCTCCTTATTTGTAACCCAGAGCCCGCCTGCCCTAAGGGGCAAGCAAGCCTGAATTATTTAGAATTAGTAGTTTGTAGAAACTACGTCAGCATAAACAGGAGCAAGGATGTTGCCCTTGTTATCCTTACATACAACGAATGCGCGAACTGCAATGTAAGTACCTGTTGACTTAGTACCAACTGTGATACTGAACTGTGCAGATGTTGTCTTTGTGTATGTTGCTGAATAGCCGTTACCAACGTTATCAAGAATCATGTTAGCAGGATCTGTATCAACGCCCTTACCATAGATGAAACCACTGCTTACTACTGTGTAACCAGCCGGAACAGAACGTGTTGCAAGGTATGTGTACTTTGTAGTACCTGCAACAGCTGTCTTTGATACGTTAACAACTGTAGCCATTGGAACAGCTGATGGGTTAGTTACAGGAACAACCTCGATGTCTGAACCTACATAGAATGTGTATGTATCGCCGTAAGCAGCCTCTGCGCCGTCGATTGTCCAAACGTCTGTGCCTTCCTTAGTAACTGTAACCTTTGTGTTATATGTGATGCCTGTTGCAACATCGTTGTAATCAACACCGTTAACTGTGATTACGCAGCCGGTAGCTGTTACTGTGTATGTTGTAACTACATCCTTAACATAGTTAGCCTTGATTGTAGCAGCTGATGTAAGAGCATCAATCTGAGCCTCTGTCATTGACCAGCCTTCGAATGTGTAACCCATTCTTACAGGAGCAGTAGGCTCAACGATGTCAGCACCGCTTGCAACCTTCTGAGTATCAATGATGTTACCAAAGTTATCCATGAAGATAACTGTGAACTCATCCTTAGTTGTTGTAGTGAATACAGGAGTAATTGTTACATCAGCAACTATTGTTGCTTCGTAAGTAGTACCGTCTGCAACCTTCTTTGTACCAACATACCAGCCCTCGAAGTCAGCGCCCTCAACAGGAGTAGCCTCAAGAGTTACGGTTGAGTTAGCAACAACCTTCTTTGATGTGCCGTTTGTTGCATCAGCACCGTCAATTGTAACAGCACCGAGATCTACTGCAGCAACTGTTACTGTGTAGCCCTTAAGTGCAGGAATTGTTGCGCCTGTCTCAAGAACTGTCTTACATACATCACAGATTGTATCTGCTTCCTTACCCGGAGCATCAAGTGTTGCATCAACTGCGTTGTTAGCTGATACAGGAGTATGATCTGCTAACGGAAGCTCTACAGGAGCACTGATTTCTTTTGTGCCGGCAGCGTCTGAGAACATCTTGCCGCATGCTGTACATGTCCAGTAAGCTGCTGTACCCTTTACAGTACATGTTGAAGGAACTTCCTTCACCTCTGAAAGGCTATGACCTGTTGCAGGAATTACAGCACCTGCTGTAAGAACTTCTTTACAGATTGGGCAAATCATGTCAGCTTCCTTACCGTCTGTTGTGCAAGTAGCAGCAACTGCGTTGTTAGCTGATACAGCTGCACCGTGAGGACCGTAAGCATCATCTTTTGTATATGTGTCAGGGCAGTTCTTACATGTGTAAGTTGTTGTGCCCTTTGTCTGACAATCACCTGCTGTTGAAGCAGTGATTTCGTAATCGTGATCTGCTAACGGAAGCT